>CALEPD010000237.1 GCA_937910265.1 uncultured Bacteroidales bacterium | reverse complement strand
CGAAAGATAGAAAAAGTTGTATCGCTTTCACCTGCCGTAACAGAAATCATCTACGAGTTGAATCGGCAGCATTTACTATGCGGACGTACCGAGTATTGCAACTATCCACCGGAATGCAAAACAATTCCCAGCATTGGAGGCATAAGCAATTTAAACATTGAGGCAGTTATTGCGAAATCGCCCGACATAGTAATAAGCGGATCAATCGTATCGAAAAAAAATGTACTGCAATTAGAGCAAATGGGGATACCCGTCGTATGCATCAAAGAGAAGAATGACTTTGAGGGTCTGTATGAGAATATTGCAAAAACGGGAGTGATACTCAACTGCAAGAAAGAGGCCGATTCAATAATAGATATTCTTGCAGAAACAGTAAAGTCATTCAACGCCTCACCATCGGCAAACACTCCGAAACACAGCATGTATTATGTGGTTGGATTCGGAAACTCAGGGAACTTTACCGCCGGCGGCAATTCGCACATAAACGACATTATTGAACTGTCAGGAGGAGTGAATATTGCATCCGACAACAAGGGATGGTCGTTCAGCAACGAAGCATTGCTAAGTGCCGACCCGAACTACATTATCGTACGACAGGAAGATGCTGAAGCATTCTGCAATATGCATCCCTACAATCAACTAACGGCAGTACAAGCCGGGCATGTCATTCCAATCGAAAGCAATATCATGGACTTACAGATACCCAGAAACACTGATGCCATTGCAATTATCAGGAATTTTGTGGAAAACAATCCAATACAATAGCATATACGACCATTAATAGGCTGCAACGGTTAATGTCCCCTTCATTGTAAGAGAACATCTGAACAAGACACCAAAGATATTTTCACCGCCTACAGTCTGCCATCGACAATGGCAGGATCAAGCAATGCCTTCACGTCATATATCACATGTACGGGATTGAGTATTGACCGTACGTCGAATTCCTTAAAAGCACTATGGGCTACAGCCACGATGGCCGCATCGTATTTTTCGACGGGCAATTGCGTAACAACATCGATACCATATTCATGTTTCACAGTATCGGGAGACACCCATGGATCGTACACTGTGATGGCCACATTGTATTCCATGAGAGAATTGTATATATCGATCACTTTTGTATTTCTAACATCCGGACAATTCTCTTTAAACGAGAACCCCATAATAAGAACATGAGACCCCAAAACCTGAAGACCTTTTTTAAGCATTAGCTTAACGCACTGGCTACCAACATACTCACCCATACCATCATTCATGCGACGACCTGCAAGAATGATTTCGGGATTATACCCATAGCGTTGCGCACATTGCGCCATATAGTATGGGTCAACCCCAATACAATGTCCGCCGACCAAACCAGGACGGAATGGCAGAAAATTCCATTTAGTACCGGCAGCTTCCAAAACATCGATGGTGTCGATACCCATGCGGCTGAATATTTTTGACAATTCGTTGACAAATGCTATATTAATATCGCGCTGGCAATTCTCTATCAGTTTGGCTGCCTCGGCCACTTTCATTGTAGGCGCAAGATGGGTTCCTGCCTTGATTACAGAGGAATAGACATCATTGACATACTGTCCAATTTCAGGCGTTGAGCCAGAGGTGATCTTCTTAATCAATTCAACAGTATGCACCTTATCGCCAGGATTGATTCGCTCTGGGCTATAACCTGCAAAGAAATCGACATTGAAACGAAGGCCGGAAACGCGTTCGATGACAGGAATACAGTCGTCTTCTGTTACGCCAGGATATACGGTAGATTCATACACTACCACATCGCCTTTAGCAATCACACCACCCACACATTCGCTTGCCCCGATAAGCGGTGACAGATCGGGTTTGTTGTCTTCGTCGACCGGAGTAGGAACTGCCACAACATAAAAATTACAGTCGCGAATATCTTGAATTCTACTTGTACAGTAAAAGCCATGGTTGTTGATTGCGTCTTGCAACAATTCGTCACTGACTTCGAGCGTATCGTCGTGTCCCTGCATTAACGAAGCGACACGGTTTTCGCACATATCATACCCTACAGTGGGATATTTTGTGGCGAACAAACGGGCAAGGGGTAATCCAACATAACCTAATCCAATAACACAGATTCTAGTATCCTTCATAACAAACAAAATTTATCTATTGTAACGGGCATCGGTAACAATTGCACGGTACATGGTACCCAACATCGATGCCACGGAAACACCTATTGTAACATATCGCGGCAAATTGGGATCACGAGCGGCAATACGTTTTTTACGTTCAGAGGGCTCAACATAAACGATATCGTTTTGCTGCAGATAATAGTAAGGAGAATCGAACATGGAGGAATCGGTCAAACTGATGGTACCGATTACCTGTCCCCGTGCTGTGGTACGGAGTACGGTTATGCTATCACGTACGCCGTCGACAGTTAAATCGCCACACATGGCCAAAGCCTCCAAAACTGTGAGGCGCATGCCGTCGGGATGGAGTTGCTGGGGATGCTTCACCTCACCCAATACGGTAACGCGGAAATTAGTGAGTGTGACATCGACAACAGGATCTTTGACCAGGCCACTGTCGACAAGCATTGCCTGCAATACAAGTTCCAGAGAATCGAGCGTATATCCTGCGACATGTATTTTACCGAGAAAAGGGAATCGAATTGCACCGGAACCGGATACTGTATAACCGATACACGAGTCTTGCTTATCAGACAATCCCAGAGACATTGTTCCATTGGTTTCCTCGTTGAAGGCCACCACGCTTTCGGGCGTATTGCTGGAAACATAGATATGAAGATTGTCGCCCGGCAAGACAACTGAATTGTAAATGTTAATGATCTCCTTAGCCTCATCACGCTCCACCTCTGTGAAATATGTAATGTTACGGTTATAACGGCAAGATGTTGACAATGCAGCCACCATTAAAACCATAATTGAAACAGCAAAATATTTAACAAGATTTGTTCTTCGTACCACTTTAAAATGATGAGATATTAGGCGTTTTTATCTTTAAAGTTAAAATAATTTGCAAAAATACACAAAATAATTCAGATAACAAACAGAGACATCATTTTCGTCGAACAAATGCAACCACCCGATAAAAAATTATCCCCCTTCTGCAAGTATGAGAAAGGATATAAAGCAAAAGAGAAGAAATCTTTTAAATTTCTTCTCTTTGTGACTCCTGCAGGATTCAAACCTGCAACCTTTTGATCCGTAGTCAAATGCTCTATTCAGTTGAGCTAAGGAGCCATTTGATTTTGCTTTTTCATCCCTCAAAAGCGATTGCAAAAGTACGAATATTTTTCGTACCCACCAAATTTATTTTATTATTTTTTTACAGATATTCCATAAACATCTGAGTATAAAACATCTTTTACGACAAAAAACTCATCGTCATCGAGTTCATATTTGCTCATTATTATCATTGGAATGACAGAATCCAAGCCATAATATGACGGTTGTTCGTATTGTTGCACATTGCGGAACAGACCCATTGAAGAATAAAATTCGATACGATGTTCAGACTGTTCGTCATGAGGCATTTCGACTTCCAAAACCACCTGTTCGGATTGCTGCATCATAAAGTCCAAGAATACAGCCTTACCGAAACCTTGGTTACGCAGTTCGTTTGCGATGGCAAAATGTTCGACATATACAAAATTCTCAAAATTCCAATATGTCAATATTCCAACCGGGTAACCTTGATCGCCGTCGCCATCACCATTAGAGGCTACTAAGAAATGGAATTTTGCTCCATCTCGGTGTTTCAAGCTGGCAAACGGAGGTCGCTCCTCCTTCGGGAATGCATCTTCAAAAAGGTCTTGTGCAAAATGCGGATGATCGCTATCTGCTAATTCTGTAAAAATAATCATATATCAATCAAAAAAAAGTAAACTTGTTCAAATCAAATCGTAAAAAGATATTATGCTGTGGAGCATAAGCACTATAGCCCTCAAGGTTGATTTTTGTATAATAAAATGTATATCCCAAGGATATGGCAGAGCCCATGAGCTTGTAGCAAGCACTAATGGTGGCAAATCCACCAACACCGATACCACCCTGATTGATATAGTTCATGGACTCATTGTAGTAACCCGGGCCCATATCGCCCCAAACATTGAGAATATTGTAGAGTCGGCCTGCCACTTCGATATCGTTACCCAAGACAGAAGTATTGTTCACATTGCAACCGAAATCTATTTCCCACTCAAACAATCCACTTCTGTTGAATCGGTGAGTCAACGCAAAATCGATATTGATTCTCTTTTCCTGCCCCAGGATGCCGCATCGGACATATTGGTTTTGGTTGGTGAGTATACCTGTACCATTACGGCTGCTTAAATTGAAGGCACCAATGGAGTTGAGCTCAATCAAATCGAACCTGAGCAACCATCCCAAACCGCTGTCGTAATCGTAACGGAAGCCAAAACCTATCTGGTAGGCTATCTTGTAAAACATGTCGGCATATTCGACAACCTCGAGCTGGCGAAAATTCTGTATTGCACTTGGGGAAATCAACGACTGCGAAACCAGGTCGTTCCACATTTGCTGACCATAACCCTCGCTATGCATCACACGATTGATTGTATTGGCGTTGGTTAAAGAGCCGTTATAAAAATTAGCATGGACATTGCTGACCCGAGCCACTCCTGCATCTACAAAAACCGATAAACCTTTAAATTGATAACCATCCCCGTAGGGACTATGAGCATCCAAATCTTCTGCAGAGAGGGCTGCAGCTAAAAAAAGAGACAATATAAAAGAGATTGCGTGCCTCACTTAAAACTCCTCCTCCTTGCGGTCGTTGAACAGGCGAAGCAAATGCTGTTTCGCTCGCATCAATCTAATTTTCACCGTACCCATCGGGAGAGCGGTCTTTTGCGCTATTTCCTCGTACGAGAGTTCGTCATAGTAACGGTACTGTATCAAATCCCTGTAATGAGGCTTGAGTTTACCGACGATTTTGCGAAGTATTTCCTTACGTTGAGCGGAGATGTATTCCTCTTCGGGGTTAGGTGTGTTGGATGGCAACGGGAACTCGTACACTTCATCGTCGGAGATGCGGCTCAAATCGTTTATCGAGATTGTGCTGACTCTTTTTTTCCGAATGAAATCGATGCAGTTATTGGCACCAATAGAGAACAGCCATGTGCTAAAAGCGTTGGTTGGGCTATACATATCAAGCTGATTGAAAGCCTTTCCGAATGTTTCGACAGTCAAATCATCGGCATCGACAGGACTATTTGTCATCTTCAACAACATCATATACAAAGGCTCCCTATAGGTGTTCATCAGCATGGTAAAGGCTTTTTGATCACCTTGTTCTCGAGCGAGACATACCAATTTATAGTCGCGACGAGCCTTTTCTGTTGTCAAATTAATCTCCATGAATAATGTGAAATTATTTTTTTCTCCTTATTAACGAGAGAGTTGACAATATAGTATCTGTAAACAAGAAATAAAGTTCAAGGAATGGTGCGAAGTAAAAGATGCGCTTTACACCGAAGCGATTGAACAGTGGCTTGATGGACAAACATTGCCACAGCCATTTCAGCAATAATACCAGAACAGGAATCTGCCAATAGAAACACTTGAACACCAACGCAATAACAATAGCAGCATAAAACAACAGCAGCGACAGAGGATAAATGGACCTGAGTATAAGTTCGCCGGTGGAATGCATGTACAGCGGTGCAAAACGGCGTTTGCGCTTGCGCATCCAGCCCTTAAAACTTTTTTCGGGGTCGGTAACCATAAATGAATCGGGATGAAGCGCTACTGAAGTGTTTTTCTTGGTTGCATTTTTATTGACAAAGAGGTCATCGGCGCCTTCGGGTTCGGAATAATGGCTAATGAACCCTTGGGATTCGAAGAAGAACGAACGGCGATAAGCCAAGTTATGACCATTGCCGGTGTAGGGAGCTCCCATAAGAGCCGCACCAAAAACACGGGCGTATCGGGTAACATTATTATATTGCTGGAGTGCATTGAAAAGGCCTTTTTCCTGCTTGATGCAGGAATAACCCAATACGATGTTTGTATTGGGGGAAAACTCGCATACAATTTCATTCACCCATGAAAACGACTTGGGAACACATTCGGGATTGGTACAGATGATGATGTCGTTGCGGGCGGACTTAATGCCAAGGGAAAGTGGATACTTTTTACCCTGGAACATATTCACATCCTCGGGGAAATTAACCACTCTGAGATGAGGGTAGTTTTCGGCACAGAGCTTCAGCACGAACTTGGTGTCGTCTTGCGAGACATAGTTGACAACAACCACTTCATAGTTGGGATAATCTTGTTCGAGCAAATAAACCAGACTTTCCTTAAGCCATTCGGAGTCGTTATGGGCGGTAAGCACAATCGACACGGAAGGCGTGGCGGACTGGGCCTCACTCCTTACATATCCGTTGGTCTTGCTCATGCGGTAGCGTGCCACACGCAAATAAAAGAAGGCGTAATAGAACGAAAGCAATATAAAAGTTATGGCAATGACAGCAGTCACAACCACTTCAAACGGGTTTGCAAATATTGCTGAAAAATCCAACATAAGGTATTCAATTAATTCTAATCTAACTAATAAAGTATAACTCAAAGCGCTTATATAACGGAGAATAGTACCGTTTAAAGTGCAAAGATAGTGCATTATTCTGAGAAAAATCGTATTTTTGCGTCCAAAATATCAACCCGTTATTAACAATGCCGAAATTATCATTCAATCTAATAGCCACAAGTGCTGAAGGCGAATCGCGAGCAGGAATCATCAAAACCGACCACGGAGAGATTCCGACACCGATATTCATGCCTGTTGGGACGGTTGGCAGCGTGAAAGCAGTACACCAGCATGAATTACGCAACGACATTGATGCAAAAATCATATTGGGCAACACGTACCACTTATACTTGCGGCCAGGAATGGATATACTCCGACAAGCCGGCGGCCTGCACCGATTCATTGGTTGGGAAAGACCGATATTGACTGACAGCGGAGGGTTCCAGGTGTTTTCGTTATCGGACAACAGAAAAATAAAGGAAGAGGGATGTACATTCCGCAGCCATATAGACGGAAGCAAACATTTATTCACCCCGGAAAATGTAATGGACATACAACGTGTGATTGGAGCCGACATCATCATGGCCTTTGACGAATGCACTCCGGGAGAAGCAGATTACCGGTATGCCAAACAATCGATGGAACGGACCCACCGCTGGCTGGACAGATGCTTCAACCGTTTTGAAGAGACCACTCCCCTATACGGCTATCACCAATCGCTATTTCCGATAGTGCAGGGTTGCAAATATCCCGAATTACGGAGAATTTCGGCTGAATATATCGCTTCGAAAAATTCGGAGGGATGCGCCATTGGAGGACTGGCCGTGGGCGAACCGACAGAAATCATGTATGAAATGATCGAGGTGGTGAACAGCATCTTGCCGAAAAACAAGCCTCGCTATCTGATGGGCGTAGGTACTCCATCGAATCTGCTTGAAGCCATTGACCGCGGTGTTGACATGTTTGACTGTGTGATGCCGACAAGAAACGGGAGAAACGGGTTGTTGTTCACTGCAGAAGGAACCGTGAACATAAAAAACAAAAAATGGGGAAGCTGCTTTGAACCCATCGATGCCAACAGTAGCGCACAATGCGACCGTGAATATACATTCGCCTACCTTCACCACCTTATCAAAGCAGACGAGATACTCGGATTGCAGATATGCTCAATCCACAACCTCAACTATTATCTCTGGCTGGTAAGCACAGCCCGGGAAAAGATTATTGAGGGGAGTTTCCGAGAGTGGAAACAGCAGATGCTGACAAAACTGGGCAAACGGTTGTAGGCATGCTCTATAGGTGGGTTTCGACCCATACACCAAGAAACCAACGGGGCTGAATTCTTATTGAATTCAGCCCCCGTTTTCAATATGATTGCTGTAAGGAGCTATCGGATTAAGCTTATTGAGCCTTTCTGGGTGATGATATCAGGTGTACCCGGTCGGCGATACTTGCATACATAGACGTAAGTTCCCTGCGGTGCGGGTCGGTCGTTGATGATACCGTCCCACTCAAAGTTCTGGTCTTGAGAAGAGAACACCAATTGTCCGCGGCGATCGTAGATATAGATTCTGAAGTATTCGAGTTGGTTGGTAGAATGGACGCGGAACACATTGACATCGCTGTAATCGGAGTTGGGCAAGAAAGCGTTGGGGAACCATACAGTGAAGAGTTGAACGGGAACCCAGAAGTCGAGTGTTGCCTGACAGCCCAAACGGTTGGCGGTGGTAAGAGAAACTGGAACGGAGTCGGCCTTGAGATTGGTGAAAACATATTCGACTGTTCGAGTGGTGTAGGTGTCGCCATTATGGAAGTCCCAGAAAGAGGATGTGCTATTGGGAGAAACGTCCTGGAAGGTGACCACCGGGTTCTCAGAGTCGACAAAGTCGGGATTCATTTCGACTGCGGGTTCGGGGAAAGGCAGTACGGTAACGGTTTTGGTCAACGGGTTGGCGCTACAGCCGTCACTACCATGACCGACCAGGGTATATGTAGTAGTAACCGTGGGAGAGACACGAATGGTGTCGTTGTTTTCCTGACCGAGCAAAGTATTGTCGTCGGGGGAAGCCGACCAAGTATAGGAGAATGCATTGCTACCGACGAGTGTGGCGGTTTCGCCCGGACAGATTTCAGCCACATCGAGGTCGATGACAGGGTCGACAATGTACACGGTGACACTGTCCCAAGCCTCACAACCCTGCGGGCTGACAACCTTGACATAGAATGTTGTGGTTGGATTATCGGCATCGGGGAATTGTTCGAGGACATTTCCTGTTTGAAGATGTTGCTCACCTGTTTGATTGTAATGGCGATACCAAAAATATTCACAGCTGTCAAGCGTTTCACCGTCGATACTTGCGGTTACTGTGACATTGGTACGGCTACCCATACATACGATGGTATCGGGGCTTACCAACAGGTCGGGAGATGTGAATACATTTATGGTATCCTCAGCGATAGCCGAACACCAGATGGTGTCACGGATATTAAGTGGGTTTAGATAGTACTCACCATTGCGCACTTCCATGCTAACAGGTACGGGAGTATAGTAGAATGCACGAGTATATGTCAATTCTTCCGTTCCATTCAGAACGACCTCATCGTCGGGGAAAGTCCATTTGCGCCAAGATGAATTAAGAGTGGTATCGGTAAACAATACGAGTGCATTCAAACAGGGTCCATCGTTATCGATGGTGAATCCCGGATCGGGGGACTTGACAGTT
>CALEPD010000236.1 GCA_937910265.1 uncultured Bacteroidales bacterium | reverse complement strand
GACCTCACCTGGCGTTTGTCGCTCAACGGGACGGAGATTTCGCTCCCAGAGTTTGCCCTTATCCTTGCCGACACAACCAAATTGTCGGATTCGCCAGTCACCGAGCCCGATATGGCAGCATATAATGTGCCGTAGTACGGGTTGTTGCTATTCTGTATGTCGAGCACCTTGACATTATCGGTTTCGAGGGCAAGGTCGAGAAAGATATTGTCGGATGCGAAAAGGTCGATTTTGCCGTTGACGGCAGCAGTGTTTCCGTCGCTGTCGAGCAATCGAAAGTCATCGAGCTCGACGACAGATTTGTTGACGGCAATCTCATTGGTGAAAGAGTAAGTCACGCCTGTGGGTTTCAGACCCAGATGTCCGTCATCGATTTTCACCGTGGCCGAGATATCGGGTTTGGAGAATGTGCCTCCAATATGGGCGCTTCCGGCAATCGTGCCATCGAGGCTCGACAGCACATTTGCCAAAACCGGTTGGAACATTTCGGCCGAGAGATGCGCAATCTCGGCGTCGAGGTTCAGAGCCGGATCCTTCTCCGACATGTCGACAGTGCCAACAGCCACGATTGGCCGCAGGCTTCCCGCCTCGCGGAACATTTTGGAATCGACAAACAGAGTCAATTGCTTTTGTTCGGCCTCCCATGATGAGCGGACATCGAGGTTGCCGAGATACTTATCGTTGATTACCAAACTGTTCACACCGAGTTCAGCCTCCAAATAAGGGATTGTGTTCAAATCGTGAATATCAACCGTTCCTGTAAGAGCGCCATTGATATCGAATCCCGATTCGTTCAACAAAAGCGAGGCAAACCTATCGAGAGTAAGGCGTTCGAATTTCAAGGCTATATAGTTTGTGTCGTCTTTTGTGATTTTGGCGTTTGCCACCAACTTCTGGCGTTCGCTGAGCAAACGCAAATCGGAAACCGAAAGATAGGCGTCGCGCAAAACGACATCGTTGTCGGTGCACATCAAATCCCAACGGTTGCCCTGAATAAAGAACTTGGTTTTGGTGATTGATATATAATTGCCGGTAGAGTCGCTCACCATAAGCAGGGCCATGTCGCCATGCGAATTGGAAGCCGCAGTATCGGCAGAGCCGCCCCAACTCAAATCGACGGTCGATTCGGAGGGTTTGGTGCCGAGCACCACATCAAGGTCTTTCATGATGGGTGTATTGTTGAAAGCCATATCAGTCATTTCGACGGAGACGGCATAACGCGACGTTTGCTGGCCTCCGCGTACTCCCACGTTGTTCAATACAACTTTACCGAACTTGATACTGTCGGAACGCATAACCACACGCATGGGTTCGGTAAAATTATGATTAACCGTCAGCATGGTACCCTCCGACACCGACAATGCCGGCATCAGCACCTGCAACAGGTCGCCGCTGTTCTTCCAGAGCATGGAGGCGTCGACCGACGCGTCGGCAATGGCATCCCACGACTCGGTGGCATTGTCTTCAACCTTCTGCATGGTGTAATATTGAGGGAGATACGACTGCGAAAAATGCTTCATCATGTCGGGGAAGTCGGTGTATTCGAAGAACCCGCGCACGTTCATGTCGAACCAGGGCGACTCCAGCGCAACCGATTTCAGGCCCTTACCCGACCTCAAGGTGAGGTTGACATCGTTGACATCGAGTTCTCCGTTTTTCGTGGCGACGAATCCCGAGTCGGACGTAAGCGAACCGTTGAGGTTTTCCAAATCGTTGCCCTGGAGGTTGGCATTCAAACGGAGTGAAACCACAAGAGCGCTGTCATTCATCACATCGGGAAGCAATCTGTGGAGTTTCGCATCAACAAGGTTCACATCGAACAGATATCGGTCAACACTGTCGTTCCAGTCGTAGGATGCAGCGACATCGAGTTTGACGAGTGTATCGCTCAGATTAATGTCGGCGGTCAACACCTTGTCGGACACAACGGCATGGAGCGAGGTATTGTTAATCGACTCAGAACCCAGTCTGGTGTCGAACAAATTGGCATCCACCTGCGCCGTCATATTGGCCATTTTGAAGCCACGGCCCTTCACGGCGACGTCGAATCCGGTATAGGAGACCCAATCGTTAGGCAGCACCGAAGCGACATGCACTCCCGACGAATTGAGATTGGCCTTATAGGAATAGACATCATCCTCGCGAGCGATGCGGGCATCGCCAGAGAAATTACCCATTTCGCTTGCCACGCCCAAGGTGGCGAAACAATCGGCAAACGACCCGTTGACGGTGGCCGAAACCGAGACATTGCCCAACTGCTGCAATGATTGTTTCATGGCTGGGGGCATCAATTCCTCTATTC
>CALEPD010000235.1 GCA_937910265.1 uncultured Bacteroidales bacterium | reverse complement strand
GTGATAGACTACAACGAATACCACACCCTTCTGGCCGGACAAGTGAACGGTCTCTTCTATTACCAACGCGAACAAGCCGCCATCGCAGCCCGCATGAACCAGCTTGCCGTCGATGACATACGCCGCGCCGTGGAGCTGTCTCCCGACAATGCCGACTTCCTCATCGAGCAGGCCTCTGTCTGTGCCCGCTTCAACCTGTTGGACGAAGCCATCCAAGCAGCCCGCCGTGTGACAGAATTGCAGCCCGACTTTGCCGATGCACACCGCATTCTCGGAGTCTGCCTGGGCGAGCAAGGCAAGAAGGCCGAGGCACGCACTGCCCTGCAGCGTGCCAAGGAACTCGGCGACCAGCAAGCCGAGGCCCTCATCAAACGGTATGAGTGATCCCCCTGGCTCCATCGCCCATAGAATCTTATATTTGAAAGCGCAGTGTTTCTTGAGGATACGCGCCTAAAAAAGCAAAGAGGAGGTTTCAGAAACCTCCTCTTTTATGTATCACCCCCCTGTAACCTGACACGGCAGGAGGCTTCTCCCTTCCAACACTTACAAGCCTACCGGACGGAGGTCGTTGCGTTGCACCTCCTTCAGCTTATGGAATTTCAGTGTACCGGCCGGTGTGGAAAAGAGCCGGAACCTTTCGGGATTCCACTCTGTTGGGACAGGGTTACCCATATCGTCTTTGCCCACATCCTCTTGAAAACTGTCCACGAAGGTCACCTCGAGGAAACCGTCAGCCGATACGATCGTTTCGATGCCCAAGTTGCGGTTCAGCAACATGGCGGCCTGGTCGCCTTTCACAACCAGGATGGGAACTTTGGATGGTTCATAGGGAAATTGGTAACCGTCGAAGATAAGGGCAGTCACCTCTTGAGCCAACGGACAGACGATGGCAAACCTGTTGGGGATGGAGGAAATCTTCTTCATGTCGGCATCAAAGATGGAATTGGGAGCGTGTTCGCACATTCCATCCAGATCCACGAACTCCAACAGCTGCTTGCCATTGTGAAATAGTTGCATGATATGGAAGTCACCCGGTTCGCCGTCCCAACCATTACCCGTGAGTTTATAATACTTCAGTTCATAGGAATAGCGCCCCACTGTGAAGGGGAATGTCTCCACCAACTTGCGGGGAATGGTGTCGATACGGTATTCGTCTGTCTCATTGGTTGCCCGATACTTCTCGTTTACCACCAACTTTGTTTTCCCTTGCAGGGTGTACATCTCCTCGGGTTGCTCCTGTGCCTGCAAGGGCATGGCCATAGCAAGGAGGGCAAACACGGTTGCCTGAAAGATTCGTTTCATAGTCTTGAATTGTTGTCTTATACCTTTTTATACCAAATAATCTGTGCCTGACTGGAAACGGTCTCTGCCATTCCAAACGTAGTGAAGAACCTGCAGGCTATTGCAAGAGCACCATGCTCACACCATCAGATTCCCCACTACGCAAAAAGCGACAAGCGACCGCCTGTCTATTAATATTCAACCACTGCGGGCAATTCCTTTGCCTCGGCAACCATCTTTACCAATTCCTTTTCAGAGGGTACGCGGTTCACCAGGTTCTTCTCAGCGTTCACCTCTTCCATCTTAGCCTTCAAGTTGGCGGGTACGCGGTGCTTCAGTTCCTTCACAGTGTCAACACCAGCAGCCTCAAGAAGTTCTGCAAACTGAGGGCCTACACCGTGCAGACGGATAAGGTCGGCATGGTTTGTCCACTTCAGGATGAGTTTGTCGCTGATACCGGTCTCTTCAGCCAAAGCCTTGCGGCCAGCGGGAGCAGCACACTTCTTCAACAATGCATCGGTAGTAGTCACACCGGCAGCAATCAGTTTCTCGGCATAAGCCTCGCCTACGCCTTCGATGTCAATAATCTTATAAGCCATAAATGTTTGGATATTAAATAAGTTAATAAATCAGTTTCTTCTTACAAAGGGCAAAAGTAAGGAAACTTTTCCAAACGAGCAAGAAAAGTGCTGACAATATTTCCCCCTCCAAGAAGGAAAGGAGCGTTTCACATCCCCAAGGACTCGCTGTCCTCTTAGGAACCAACATACATAATCCATTGATAAAGAAACTAATAAAACCTTTACAGAGACATCTCTGCACTGACTGAAACCACCCCCTCAGAGACACAGGTGGGACACCCTCAGAGACACAGGTGGGTCTCTGCCCGAGACACAGGTGGGTCTCTGAGGAAGACACAGGTGGGTTCCTGAAGGGGCTTTTGCGGGGGTTGAAATCTAAAATTAGCTAAAAAAAAGAGATTCTTACCTTATTATATAGGTGGGAATCTTCTTTTTTTCTACTTTTGCGGCCGAATTTAAAAGAAACCATCAAGAATCATGCAAAAGAATCTGGTTATTGTAGAGTCTCCGGCCAAAGCGAAGACTATTGAGAAGTTCCTGGGAAAGGACTATAAAGTGTTGTCGAGCTTCGGACATATACGGGATTTGAAGAAAAAGGAGAATTACAAAAAATATTTGTTTCTGGCATTGGCGGCTATGGTGCCGTTGGTTTGCTGGGTTGCACATTCCGTGGGTGCGTTTAAGGATTTTGATTTGATTCCTTTCGGGTTGTTTTGTTCCAATGCGTTCTTTATTTTGATTTTGTATTTTTTCCGGATTTTCGATGTGGCGGAAAATGCAAAGAATGATGTGTTGGAGACCATGGCAGAGGGAATTTTGGTTTGCGACGAAGAAGGGCATGTTGTGTATTTTAATCCGAGCATGCAGGAGATTTTTCCGGATGTTGTATTCAAAGATATTACGGACCTCCTTTCGTTGATGACACCGGCGGCAGAAGGGGAGTTTTTGATAGGAACCCGTTGTTTTGCCGTAACCGAGTCCGAAGTATATGAAAGAGAGAAGGTTACCGGTAAGACATGGTGCTTTATCGATATGACACAAACCAGAGAGCGCGAAAAGCAATTAAAGGAATTGACCCAGGAAGCAACGGCGGCAAACAATGCGAAAAGTAATTTCCTTGCCAATATGTCTCATGAGATTCGTACCCCGATTAATACCATTTTGGGTATGGATGAGTTGATTTTGCGGGAGGCACAGAATTTAAATGTGTTGGAATATGCCCACAATATTCAAACGGAGGGAAAGACTTTGCTTTCCCTGATTAATGATTTGTTGGATTTTTCTAAGATTGAGTCCGGAAGAATGGAACTTACGGAGGTAGAGTATAAATCCGTCGATATGGTACGGGATGTGGTTGCCATGTTTTCATTAAAGGCGGAAGAAAAAGGATTGGATTTCAATGTAGATGTACCGGAAGATCTCCCGGCGGTATTCTGTGGTGATGAGGTACGAATCAAGCAGATTATAAGTAATTTGTTAAGCAATGCCATAA
>CALEPD010000234.1 GCA_937910265.1 uncultured Bacteroidales bacterium | reverse complement strand
ATCGAGAAAACCGAAGCCGAATCGGTCGGCGACATGGTGCTCGCCAGCAGCAATGATGAGAGTAGTCCCATGCCTGTGCCTAAAGGGGTTTTGTCCATCAACAGCCAAATCGATATTCCTGTGGCAATGGCAGTGATGAAAACGCCGAACGTGGCAAGGGATATTCCTGCTCCGAGTACATGTTTGATGTCGTCTATCTTTGTGTCCATACCGCCGGAAAAAAGTATGATGCACAATGCAACAGTGCCGATCATGTGTGCGGTATGTATGCTGTCAAATTGAATGCCTAATCCGTCGGTGCCGAACAGCATTCCAACAATCAAAAACAACAACAGAACGGGAACCCCCAATTTGCTACTGGCCTTGCTTACTAAAATGCTGGCAAAGAAAAGGATGGATATGACGAGAAGGAGTAATTCAATTTGCATAAATTATTGACGATGCGTTGGTGTTTGTATGTGTTTGTTTGGATTGTGATGAAATGTTGTCACTTACCTTCGTTGAAGGTAACGCAATATGTACTGATTTATTGTTATGTGTGCCGATTGTGGGACAGGTGGTTGCGGCTTCTGGTGACGGTGTTTTTTTGGGGCGGTTCGACAGACGAGAAGATGACTGAATATGGACAAAGACACTGAAAATCGTGAATTCACTCGTATTCAGGATTCGATTTTGAATGTGGAATTTAGAGAACCTGCCAAAATATATAGAGCCCATCGCAATGGGCTCTATGGTTGTTTTAGTATGGTTTGGTAACTCTGCCTCGCAGACTGCTGCGCTGGACTTCCGAGTTTAACGTGTGACGGTAAATTATATCGAGAGTTTTAACCCTGCAAAAACAGTGCGTGGCAAGTTCGGTCCATAAATATATCCGGCATCGCGGTCTTCACCTTTGTCAAAGTCGTTTTGGTATGCGTTGAGTATGTTCTTCAGACCTCCGTTGATTTGGAGAATAGCCCTGTTTCCAACATGCATGTCGTAGCTCAGCTTAAGATTGAGGTCGAAGAACGACGGGGTGAGAATTTCTTCATCTTTTTCAATGTATCCGGCAAAGTGTTGAACCAACATCGGACCGGTGTATGTTCCCGACAAGGCTGCTTTGAATCCTTCGAAAAAGGTGTATTGGGCTGTCATGAATCCATAAAGGTCAGGGGTGCGGTGCATACGGGTTTGTGCTTCCACGTCGTCACTCCACTGTTCGGGCTCTTTGTACAAACTGCGTTGAATAGTCATGCCTGCCTGTACCGAAAGACTGTTCGACCACGATGCCGAAGCCTCAAGGTTCATACCGGTAACGCTGGCACCGCTTCCGTTGGTACGGGTGAGCAGCAGGTTGCCGTCAGCGTCAACACCATTTTCAACCAGTATGAAAACGTCGTTAAGGTTGGTGTGGAAGCCTTCTATCAAAATGTCAAGGTCGCAGTCGTTTATCAGTTTGCACATGCTGATCGATCCGCTTACGCTGTTCGAATATTCTGGTCTCAGTTCGGGGTCAAGGCTTATGATTGAAACCTCACCGCCTACAGCCATGATGTGAAGGTCTTCGTCAAATGCCTGGGGTGCGCGGAAACCTGATGAATAGCTCATACGGGCGGTAAAGTCTTCCAGAAAATTCAATCTGAAGTTGGCTCGGGGGCTCAGCACTGCATTCTCCATCAAATTATGTTTGTCGGCACGCAAGCCAATCAATAGGCCAAGTCGCTCGTTGCTCCATTCATTTTGGGCAAAGGCACTGGCAATGGTTATGTCTTGCTCCAATATGCGGTTGTATGCAAGCTGTATGTCTTTGAGGTTGTTGACCGAGTATTCAACGCCTGCAACCATGTTCGAGGGCATGAACAGCAGTTTCTCAAACGAGTAGTTGAACTGGCTGCCGCTCACCATGCTGAAGTCATCCGATGTTCCATAAGCGTTGAAGTCTTTCTGTGTGCCGTAATAAGTGTTGCGTTCTATCTGTTGGAGTGATGTGAATACCGAGAATTTACCCTTGTTGTTGCGGGTTAAGTGGTCATAAGTAAGACTTCCGCCGTTGATTACGTGCTCGGCCTGTTCGGCAACCAAAGTCTGGTGGGGGAGCAGATCAACGCTGTCGCCGCCGCGGCGGTATTCGTACGTGTTGTGGTATTCGAGTGTGAGCTTCGAGTAATTGTTGAATTTGTAGTAGCCGCGCAATCCCATCGACATGCTGCGCAGTTTGCCCAATTCGGTAAATCCGTCGTCGTCATGGTCATATCCTTCGCGGGTAC
>CALEPD010000233.1 GCA_937910265.1 uncultured Bacteroidales bacterium | reverse complement strand
AAAAATAATACTTTTTGTCCACTTTTATCCTGTCCGATTTTTGGGGAGGGCCACAAAAAGGGGATGTTTACATTTTTGGGGAGGGCCACATTTCTAATTCTATTATCTCACTTTCAGTCCAGCTTCCTCGCAGGCTTTGGCAAAAAAATCACAATCTATTGTCATTTGTCCGACTTTTCGGAGTAATCTCTCGTTTTCTGCTTTGATTTTCTTTAATTCTCTCTTATTATCTGCTGGATTTTCAAAGGCTTGAAATGCGTTTTGCTAATTCTGATAAACTTTCTCTTTCTTTCATTGCTTCCATTGCTACTTTGGCTTTGAAGGCTGAATCGTATTTTGATAATCTTCCCATATTGTTTTGTTTTTGTAGCTAATTTACAACTTATTTTTTATTACTTATTATTTTTTGTCTGAATTATGGGGAGTATTATAAATGTGAAACATATACAACAATGGCTGGATCTATTCAATCCAGCCATTGTTGTATATAGAGGTTGTCTATAGATTTCGGAATAGCTAAGGCTACTTGATAAGGAAAGAGAATCGGTTGAAGTTTTTAAGGGCGATGCCAGTACCGCGGGCCACTGCGCGCAATGGGTCGTCGGCGATGTGCACCTGCAGTTTGGTTTTCGATGAAATACGCTGATCGAGACCACGGAGCAACGAACCACCACCTGCAAGATAAATACCAGTACGGTAGATATCGGCAGCCAATTCGGGAGGTGTGGCTGCAAGTGTATCGAGAATGGCCTGTTCGATGCGGGCAATTGATTTATCGAGAGCATGGGAAATCTCCTTGTAACTAACGGAAATCTCTTTGGGGAGACCTGTCAACATATCGCGACCCAGGGTTGCAAAATCCTCTGGTGGGTTTTCCAATTCAGAAACAGCTGCACCCACTTCAATCTTAACACGCTCGGCAGTACGGTTACCAATAATCATATTGTGGTGTTTCTTCATATATTCCACAATATTCTCATTAAACTCGTCACCGGCTACACGGATGGAGTTGTTGCATACAATACCGCCCAACGAGATGACTGCGATTTCGGCAGTACCGCCTCCGATATCGACAACCATGTGGCCTTCGGGTTCAAGCACATCTATACCAATACCGATTGCCGCAGCCATAGGCTCATGAATCATGCGTATTTCCTTGGCACCTGCTTGTTCGGCACTTTCACGGACAGCACGCTCTTCGACATTTGTAATACCGGAAGGGATGCAAATAACCATACGGAGTGACGGCGGCATAAAAGAGCGGCTTACGCTTGTCATGCCGATCAACTCACGGATAAGATGCTGAGCCATCTCGAAATCGGCTATAACACCTCCACGCAGAGGGCGAATGGTTTCGATATTCTTGACATTAGTCTTCTCCGACATCAGACGGGCACGTTTGCCCACAGCAATAATCTTATTGCTTACTTTATCGACTGCCACGATGGACGGCTCGTCGATAACCACTTGGTCATTGTAAATGACGATGGAGTTGGCTGTACCCAAGTCCATAGCCACTTCTTTATTAAAAAACGAAAATAGACCCATAAATCTCTCTTTCCTAATTATAACTTAAAAACTTTCTTATTTTAATACGAAACCTCTGATATTTTGTTACACATTTACAAACATTAATGTTTAAAATGGCGGAAACCTGTGATGGCCATGCCCATGTTGTTGTTCTCGCAATAATCGATTGAGTCTTGGTCGTGGATAGAGCCACCCGGGTGAGCCACAGCCACAATGCCTGCTTGGTGAGCGATTTCAACACAATCGGGGAAAGGGAAGAAAGCATCGCTTGCCATTACTGCTCCATTCAAATCGAAGCCAAAGCTTTGGGCTTTCGCAATAGCCTGACGCAAAGCATCGACGCGGGAAGTCTGACCTGTACCGCTTGCACAGAGCTGACCATCCTTAGCCAATACGATGGCGTTGCTTTTGGTATGCTTAACAAGTATTGTTGCAAAAGCCAAGTCGGCAGCCTGCTGGTCGGTGATTGGTGTAGAGGTAACACTTTTCTTCATTTCCTCAGCAGTGGGGACAACTGTATCAGCATCTTGAACGAGCACACCGTCGAGCACGCTTCTGAAAGTTTTGGCATGCTTAACAAAATCGTTACGTTTCAGAATAATGCGATTCTTCTTAGACTTCAGGATAGTTAAAGCATCCTGATCGTAATCGGGTGCAATACAAACTTCGAAGAAAATCTTATTCATTTCTTCTGCCACATCTTTCGTGATGGGTCGATTGGTAATCAAAACACCGCCGAAAGCGCTGACCGGGTCGCCAGCCAATGCTGCGGTCCACGCATCGAGAAGATTTTCGCGACAAGCCAAACCACAGGCGTTGTTGTGCTTAAGTATGGCAAAGGTAGTTGCCTCGTAATCGTCGATCAAATTACATGCGGCATCAATATCGCCCAAATTGTTGTAAGAGATTTCCTTGCCGTTAAGCTGGGAGAAACAGCCTTCGAGATTGCCGTAATATACGCCCTGCTGATGAGGATTTTCGCCATAGCGGAGAACCTTTCCGGAGCGCTGGCTGCATTTGAATGCAGGGATTTGCTCGGTTTGGTTGAAATAATTGAAGATGGCTGTATCGTAATGGGAGCTTACATTGAAAGCATAGCCTGCAAAACGACGACGTTGATTGAGTGATGTCGCTCCACCGTTTTCATTGTACATCTGCAAGAATTCGGCATAATGCTCGACAGCGGGTACAATCACCACATCTTTAAAATTCTTGGCAGCCGCACGAATCAAAGAGATTCCTCCGATGTCAATCTTTTCGATGATATCCTGCTCGGCCGCACCACTTGCAACAGTTTGTTCGAAAGGATACAAATCAACAATGACAAGGTCGATTTCGGGAATTTCGTACTCAGCCAACTGCTCTCCGTCGCTATACATATCACGACGGCTCAAAATACCGCCAAAGACCTTAGGATGAAGGGTTTTAACACGGCCGCCCAAAATAGAGGGATAACCAGTAAGAGACTCAACTGTAACGGGTTCAATACCCAAATCTTTGATAAACTTAAAAGTACCGCCCGTTGAATAAATCGTAACGCCATTGCTGTCCAATGCCTTTACAATGTCTTCCAAACCATCTTTGTAATAAACCGAAATAAGAGCGGATTTAATTTTCTTTAGTTCCATATATTTATTGTTAATTTATCATCAATCACCAAATGCGATGCCCAGACCTTTGGCCGTATGGACCAAGCGATGCTGCACATCGACACAATTCATTTCCTTGACAGCCTCTTCCAGCGGCACCCCGACCACATCGGGATGGTGGTAGGCCACCATCTTGCCATATTGGCCTTCAAGGACCAATTCCATGGCACGAACGCCAAATTCGGAAGCCAGCACTCTATCGAAAGCTATGGGAGTGCCTCCACGTTGCAAATGGCCCAAAATAGTACAGCGGATATCGTGTTCGACGCCTGCCGATTTCAATTCGGCCGCCAATTGTTCACCGACTCCGCCCAATTTGAGGTGCTGGTAACCCACTTCACCAGTGATTGTTCCGGTAACAGTGCCACCTTGCGGCTTAGCGCCCTCGGCAACCACAATGATGCAGTAGCCGCGACGTTTGTTGTAACGCTGCTCGATTTTCTCTTTGATTTTTTCGATATTGTACGGGATTTCAGGTATAACGCAGACATCAGCCCCACCGGCAATAGCGCTGTGCAATGCAATCCAGCCCGCATCGCGTCCCATCACCTCAATAATAAACACCCTGTTGTGACTTGCTGCAGTGGTGACCAATTTATCAACTGCATCGGTGCAAATCTGCACGGCCGTTTGAAAGCCGAAAGTGTAGTCAGTCATAGACAAGTCGTTGTCGATGGTTTTGGGTACACCAACAACATTCAGACCCTTTCGGGACAATCCCAAAGAAATGCGCTGAGAGCCATCACCACCGATATTGATTACGGCATCGACTCCCATATAGGCCAATTTGCGAATCATTTCATCGCTGCGATCGACGGTAGTCCAAGTTCCGTCGGGATTTTTCACAGGCCATGAAAACGGGCCGCCTTTGTTGGTGGTGCCCAAAATAGTGCCTCCTTGAATCTGCAATCCTTCAACACTTTTCTCATCGAGTACAACCACCTCGGTCGGCTCTCTCAAAACGCCATTGAACGATTCGATGCAACCTACAACCTCCCAGTCTTTCTCCTGAGAAGCCCTTTTGACGATACCCCGAATCACCGCATTCAGACCCGGACAATCGCCACCGCCAGTCAACACCATTACCCTCTTAAGCGCCATAATACTTTTTTAATTAAAATTCAATAATATACATCACTCCAATCATCATCAGAGTGACTGACAAAGTTACATAAAAAAAAGAAAATTGACAAGAGTGAAATCAAAAGTTTGCAAAAAAAAACAGATTAGCCTTTTTTTTTGTATCTTTGCATTCAAAATCAATAAAACTATGAAACTACAGTTTTTTGGTGCCGTACAGGAAGTAACAGGCAGCAAGCACCTGATTACGACAAAGAAAGGTCTAAAAATATTATTGGACTGCGGCATGTACCAAGGCAAGGGTCTTGAGACCGACGCCATGAACAGAGATTTGGGGTTCGACCCGAAGGAAATTGATTACATTGTACTTTCTCATGCACACATAGACCATTCCGGCCTGATACCCTATATTTACAAATTGGGCTTCAGCGGTACCATTCTGTGCACACCGGCCACACGCGACCTCTGCTCGATCATGCTTGCCGACGCTGGACGCATACAAGAGTCTGACGTAAGGACCTTTAACAAAAAACGCAAACTTCATGGAGAGCCTCCCGTTGAGCCTATATACACTCTGGCGGACGCACAAGCCTGTATGAATTGCTTCATCAGTGTCCCGTACCACAAGGAATTCAGGATTGAGGATGAAGTAAGCGTCACGTTCTACGATGCCGGCCATATATTGGGAAGCAGTTGCGTGTATTTGAAGATAAAAGATGGCAGACGCACCATAAAACTCGGATACACAGGCGACATCGGGCGCTATGACAAACGAATACTGAAAGACCCCGAACCTTTCCCACAGGTGGATTACCTTTTGATGGAATCGACATACGGAGACAGGCTACACACTGCCCTAGACACTGCCGAACAAGAATTATTGATGGCTGTGCTCGACACATGCACGAAGAAGAAGGGAAAACTGATTATTCCAAGTTTCGCCATTGGCCGCGCACAGGAAATCATTTACGCTTTGGACCGTCTGGAGCACAAAAAGTTATTGCCCGACATTGACGTGTTTGTTGACAGTCCGTTGAGCATCAACGCCACACACATCATGAAAATGCATACCGAATGTTTCAACGATGAAATCGCAGCATATTGTCAAACAGACCCCGACCCATTCGGATTCAACCGACTGCAATACATTCAATCGATTGATGCTTCGAAAGCACTGAATGTACGCCACAAACCTTGTGTAATCATCTCGGCATCGGGAATGATGGAAGCCTGGTCGAACGGGATGTCATCACCCAGCGGAACACAGACGCCGGCAGGAACAACCAGGTACTCGGCCCAGCCGCCGTCGTAGTCCACACCCATGGTGAGAGTAACCCCGTTGTACTCATAACCGGCCTGGAC
>CALEPD010000232.1 GCA_937910265.1 uncultured Bacteroidales bacterium | reverse complement strand
AAAAGTAAAAAAATGATAAAAAATACCTATCTAGGTGATAGATGATTTAAAATAAAATTAATTTATTGAATAAAATATATTCTTTTTTTCTTCTATAAATAAAAAATAATTAGTAATTTTGCACTCGCAAAAACGATAAAAGTTTGTCTTCGTAGCTCAGTTGGTAGAGCAAATGACTCTTAATCATTGGGTCCAGGGTTCGAGTCCCTGCGAGGACACTTTTTTTGTTTATCGGGGTGTAGCGCAGTTGGCTAGCGCGCCACGTTCGGGACGTGGAGGCCGGAAGTTCGAGTCTTCTCACCCCGACATGAACCGCTGCACTTACGAGTTGCCATTTTAGCTCAGTTGGTAGAGCAACGCATTCGTAATGCGTAGGTCTGCGGTTCGAGTCCGCAAAGTGGCTCCAAACGAATTATGACGACAATGAGGCATGGCGTTTCGTTGTCGTTTTTTTTATTTTAATTATTAACCAATCAAACATCAAAGTAATGGTAAAACAGTACGAAACCGTTTTCATCGTAACTCCCGTTTTGTCTGATGAACAGATGAAGGAAACGGTAAAGAAGTACACCGACCTCCTTGTTGAAAAGGGCGCCGAAATCGTGTACGAAAACAATTGGGGTATGCGCAAGCTTGCTTATCCTATCAAGAAAAAAACCACAGGATTCTACTATCTTATCGAGTTCAAGGCTGAAGGTAGTGTTATCGCCGACCTCGAAGTCGCTTACAAACGTGACGAACGTTTGCTCCGCTTCCTCACTGTCGCTCTCGACAAACACGCTGTAGCTTACAACGAGAAAAAACGTGCGGCTAAAAAGTCTGCTGCTGAAGCCCCTGTAGCTGAAGCTTAATTGTTAATTAGTGGTAAATGATAAATTTTTGAATCATGGCTAACGAAACCGAAATTAAATATTTGACCCCAATCGCTGTTGAAACCCAGCGTAAAAAATACTGCCGCTTCAAAAAGCTCGGTATTAAATACATCGATTATAAAGATGCAGACTTCCTCTTGAAGTTTGTCAACGAACAGGGAAAAATCCTTCCCCGTCGCATCACCGGTACTTCCAACAAGTATCAGAAAAAAGTTTCTCAGGCTGTTAAGCGCGCCCGTCATATCGCTTTGATGCCTTATGTAGCAGATTGTTTAAAGTAATATAGGAGGAAGATAGAATGGAAATTATTTTGAAACAAGATGTAGCTAACTTGGGCTACAAGGATGAAATCGTTAAGGTTAAGAATGGCTACGCCAACAATTACCTCCTCCCCAATGGTATGGCTGTAATAGCCACCCCTACCAATCGCAAAATCCATGCCGAGAATGTACGTCAGCGTGCTTTCAAAGAGGAAAAAATCCGCAAGGATGCTGAAGCTCTTCAGATTGCCCTCAATGGTAAGGTTGTTCGCATCGCCGCTAAGGTTGGTGAAAACGGCCAGCTTTTTGGTTCTATCAGCAACATTATGGTTGCCGACGCTTTGAAAGAGCAGCACAACTACGATATCGATCGCAAACAAATCGTTGTCGATGCTATCAAGGCTGTTGGTGAATACACCGCCAAGGTTAATATCTACCGCGAAATCAAAGCCGAACTTGCTATCGAAGTTGTAGCTGAATAATCCGGCTTTTATATGGAGGTTGCACTCCAACAATAAAAATAAAGAGCTCAGTTCCGCTGGGCTCTTTTTTTTGACTCATCAGGTGTCCGGCATCGGAGATGTTGTCCGGTGTCCAATAGGCGCCACAGACCATTTTTGAGTGTCGAATTATTTGTCAGTTAGTTCTTAACAATTCTCTATTTCCATTTTTTTTTGTATCTTTGTTGATTGTAAATAATATACATAAAATAATTGTTTAGATGAAAAGAATTTGTAAATCAGTATTATGCGTTGCTATTCTTTTGGGTATGCAACTGTTTTCTAATGCCACATTTGCACAAAATGTCTCTTTCGACAAGGCTCAAAAGGTGGCAACAAACTATCTATCATGGCTGAAAGGCTCTAAAGGTGAACTTCCAACCATGCGTATGGTTTACAGTGTGAACAATATCACCCAGGATATACCTGCGGCTTATGTCTTTGTTGCCGATGAAGGCGGATTTGTTATTGTTTCAGGCTCCGAATGTGAAGACCCTATCATTGGTTATTCAGATGAAGGTTATATCGACCCCAACAATATGCCTCCGTCATTGGAATATTGGTTGAACTCATATTGTGAGGATATTATGGATTTTCAGAATCTGAATATCACCGCTACATCTGAAGTGAAAAATCAATGGGAAGCCATCTTAAGCAATACTCTTGAACCAATCACCGCCGATAAGGCTCCTGCATATCTGTTGACCGACAGATGGGGTCAAGGTGATCCTGGTTCTCCAACTTACAATCTCTACTGCCCCGAAAAGAACGGTAGAACATCTGTGGTAGGTTGTGTGGCAACTGCAATGTCTCAGATCATTCGCTACTGGCAGTATCCTGCAGTAGGCCAAGACAGGGTTGCCTATAAACCTAGCGGTCTTCCTTACCTTGCAGTTGATTTCGATACCGCTTACTATGATTATGATTTGATGCCCGACCGCTTGACCACAGCCAGCTCGATGGATCAAGTTCGTGCAACAGCCATGCTTTGCTACCATGCAGGCGTTTCCGTAAGAATGGATTATGATCCTGACGGCAGTGGTACTCTGTCGGAATTGGTAGTACAGGCTTTGCCTAAATATTTCAAATACCAAACTCCCAGACAACGCATTCGCACAACCATGTCTGCTGTAAGATGGTGTGATACTTTGCGTCAAGAAATCAACAATTTACGCCCCATTTATTATTCTGCATACGATCCCGGTTCAGACGGTCAGCATGCTGGCCATGCGTTCGTTTGCGATGGCTATTCCAGAATCGATACTAACAAATTCCACTTCAATTGGGGATGGGATGGCTCCGGCAACGGATTCTACAATGTGCTTTTGAACGACCTGAAACCCCAAGGTATGGGTTACCACTTCTATTCTGGCCAGGATGCTATCATCAACATTCAACCTCCCGCTGATTCAAACCGTTTCGTCGGTATTGCCGATGTGATGACAGCCAATCTCTATCCTGCTTATCCCAATCCGTCAAACACTGTTGTAACAATCCCCTACGACCTTAACGGTGCTGACAATGCAGTTATGCGTATCTTTAATATCGAAGGTAAGTTGATTGAAACAATCCGTTTGAACAATGCTTCTCTCGATGTAACTGTCGATGTTCGTAACTACCCCAAAGGCGTTTATATTTATCAGGTAAACGGTGCTGCACGCAAGTTTATGGTTCAGTAAATTTATTTGATAAAATTGTTCCAATATGAAGGGAATTGTCATGAAAACGACAGTTCCCTTCTTTCGTATATCCGGGTAGATGTTTGGGTATTTATCTATCATTCAGTTATTAATAACTTTGTGTAAAAAATATTTGTCCATATCGAAAAAAAATAGTACTTTTGCACCCGATTTTTCAAGGTGAAAACATTGTCCTATGGTGTAACGGTAGCACATCTGACTCTGGATCAGCTTGTCTAGGTTCGAATCCTGGTAGGACAACTCAGTGAGACTTTTCGGTCTCACTTTTTTTATTCCTATAGGCGTGTTCAAGGCAATAAAAAACGGTAGGCAAACTGCCTACCGTTCACATGTCAATACTTTCTATATGGATTATGAAAGTGGTTTTCTTCTTCCTTTTCCAATAATCATGTTTAATCCAGTTCTGATGTTGAATGCTTTTGCGTCAATCAGGTAAATGTTGCTTATGTAGTCTGCCATAACATAGAATTGAAGCATGGTGGCCGGTGATATGATAACGCCCGCACCAGGGTTAAAGTAATCCATGTTAACTCCGTCATATACGACAGATGAACCCGCTACAATTTCCATCCAATTGAATAGGTTGAAGTGGAGTGACAGGGTGGTGTTGAATCGGAAGGTATTGTTTTTAATCCCGTCAATGGCCATTTCCGTGTCGAATATCTGTCCGTTATTGTTAAACATTCCTTTGTCTAATTGGCCATGGAAAAGCAAGCCTGCACGAAGCAGTTTTGCCAAACTTACACTGGCGCCAAGATTGAACTTTGTCGGAATACTGTACCAATAGTTGCAGGTGTCATTGATTGAAAATTCGGTCAGTTCTTCGATTTTGTCAGAAAAGTATGCTCCCAGCGAGTCGGCGTTGAGCGCACCTTCGTCAACAATCGAGTTGATGCTGAATCCATCGAATTCAATGGAGGTTTCTCCGTTTTTCGGAACCAACGTGTATCCATTGCTTTTCCAATGAATACCTGTCGAAATATCGTTTATCGACATGGAGAATGCAAACGGCCCGAGGTCGAATTTTGCACCAACATCAAAAGCAACACCTATGTTGGCTTGCGATAAGTCGGTAAGAGCGTTGGGGTCAAGGATGAAATTCATTGTCGATGTGTCGAATGGGGCAAACATCGAAGCTTGAAGTTCGTAGTACAAGCGGGCAGACAAATCATCGTAGTTGTCTCCTGTGGATAAAATGGCACGGGTGTTGCTGCTTTGTAGATTGGCAACTCCGTACAACAGTTTTGCACGTGCGCCTACGGTAAGGTTGATGAAGTCAAAGTAGTGTCCGGCACCAACCGAAGCCTCCAAGTACGATTGAGCATTGATTAGGTCGCCGTCGATGACGGTTACTTCTGAGATGGGATTGCCATTGGCGTCAACGTTTCCTTTTAATACCGTATTCAATGCTGAGATGGGAAGCCCGATGTTGATGTTGTTGTTGAGACGCGTATTGAAAGTGATAAACGTGCGGCCAAGCTTAACGCCCAAACCTAGAATGTTGACATCGGCTCCGAGACGTATTTGGTTTGTTTCGGACAATGTGTCTAACAACTGTGATTTCTTGATCGGGATCGTAAGAGACAAAATCTCCTATGGCAACCGGTAGTCCAAATTGCATGCCAGCAGTGGGGAGCTGTATGTAGATGTTGCTCTGTGAAGGGAAAAATGCTGCATTGAGTAGGTTTGATTGTGGCGACCGGAAAGTATGATAAAAAAGATTGTTGTCGCTATTGTACTGCGCTTGCGCGGTATAAGTCGCTGTTGTTGCGGCAAGTATAAGGATTGTCTTATACTGAAATAGGTTGACACATTTAGGAACAAAAAATGTGTAAAAAGTA
>CALEPD010000231.1 GCA_937910265.1 uncultured Bacteroidales bacterium | reverse complement strand
GACAAAATCGTAAAGGTACTTGGTTTGTAAATGATATAATTGTAATTACCCTATGTTGATTGTTCAGAATTGTATTCTTTCCGAAGATATTGCTGAATGCTGTTTCAGTTGTGATTTGGCTTGTTGCAAGGGCGCCTGCTGTGTTGAAGGCGACTGCGGGGCTCCTCTGCTCGAATCTGAAATACCGGTGCTACAGTCGTTGCTCCCTCAAATAAAACCCTATATGTGCGAGGAGGGAATTGCTGTGGTTGAAGCCCAAGGCGTTTCGGCTCTCGACAATGCCGATGAACCTTGCACTCCCCTCATCAACAACCGCGAGTGTGCCTATCTTGTCTACGAGTCCGATGGTACAGCATTGTGTGCCATAGAGAAGGCTTACCGCGACGGTAAAATCGACTTCATGAAGCCCGTTTCGTGCCACCTTTATCCCATACGTATCGACGATTTCGGCGAGTTTATTGCCGTTAACTATCACAAATGGGATATTTGCAAGGAAGCCGTGGCCAAAGGCAAGTCAGAAGGCGTTCCCCTGTTCCGTTATCTCGAAAAACCCCTCATCAGACGATTTGGACGGGCTTGGTACAACGAGCTGGTGGAACAATGTGAGTTCTATCTCGAATCGAAAAAACACTGATAAACATTGGTCGTCTCGAAACGCAACGCTTCGTCGAACATCTATGAACGAAAAGTTTAATTTCAGATCCAACCTCGAGCGAATGCTGGTTTTGCCGCAGGCCATTGCAACTGGGTTATATTACTTTTGGCGGTAAGGTTTAAAGAAAACGTTCTACCGATAATTTTTGATGCTTAAATTCGTTATACATCAATCATGACAAATACTAAAAAACAATATTTAATCAGTTTCTCGCTCATAGGAGTGATACTGTTGATGGATCAGATTCTTAAAATATGGATTAAGACCCACCTGCATATCGGTGAAGAAATTCCTATGATTGGTGATTGGTGCAAAATACGATTCATCGAGAACGAGGGTATGGCTTTCGGTTTCTCGTTTGGCGGCACCATCGGGAAAATAGCACTCACCCTGTTTCGTTTCATTGCCTCAGGAGCTATATTATATTATATCATTTATCTCATCAAGAAACAAAAGACACCCATGTCTGTCATCATCTGCATGTCGATGATTGTGGCCGGTGCCCTGGGCAATTTGGTCGACAGTTGTTTCTATGGTATGATATTTATGATAATTGTTCTATACGGAGGATTTATCATGATATCAGAAAAGCTGAAGGGCATTATGCCCGCTCTGATGACCGCCTTCACCGACGACGGCCTTGATACGGATAAGATCGCAGCGCATGTGAATCGCCTTGGCGC
>CALEPD010000230.1 GCA_937910265.1 uncultured Bacteroidales bacterium | reverse complement strand
GCAATGCCGCCAAACACTGTTACGCCCCCCTGTGGAACGAGCCCATGAGCCAAGGCACCCGCTGTCACCAATTGGCGCTCTACATCATACTCGACCAACCGCTCACCATGCTGTGCGATTCACCGACAGAATACATGCGCGAACCCCAATACACAAAGTTCATGACCTCGATACCCACAGTGTGGGACGAAACCCGTGTGCTGCAGGCCGAAATTGGCGAATACATTGTGACTGCCCGCCGCAAAGGAAACATATGGTATGTGGGCGGCATAACCAACTGGACCGAACGCGACCTGAATATAGACCTTTCGTCGCTCGGTTGCGGCACCACTGCCCTGCTCTACCGCGACGGTGCCAATGCCCACCGCAAGGGCAGCGACTGCAAAGTGGATGCATTCCCGCTTACCCAGCCACAGCTGAACATACACATTGCCCCCGGCGGAGGATTTCTGCTACGCATAGAATAAACAAGATGACGCAAAAGTGCAAAACCCACCTAATATTTTTATCAAAAAAACTGTTGGCTGAATTATTCCTGAGTATATTTGCCATGGCACACAAGCCCACCCAAGTGACGGTTAACACCTATCGGCCGACCCCAAATCGGAAGTGGCGTGCTTAGCCCCCCATAAAAAACAAACTTTTCCTACTGAGGCATAATTGTGTTGCACTTCGCGGTTGAATCCATAACGGAACAGAATTGATTGCATAGACAATAAACAAAGACTCTTTACGTTGAAATAAAGCAAAATGAAGGAATATCTGGCCATATCAACCAGCATCGACTTGATGCGTGCGGCTGCCGACGAGATTGTTTTCATCTCGTCGGACGGCAACTATTCCTCGTTTGTATTCACCTATGGCGAGTCGCGCGTGGTGACAATGCAACTGGGACAGGTGGAACGTCTGCTGGCAGTACAGCTGACCCATAGCGGCGCCGACTTTATACGCATAGGAAAAAGCCTAATCATTAACCGCAACTACATCAGTTACATAAACCTACCCAAACAGCAGCTAGTACTTTCGGACGGCCGCTCAACAAGCCACAGCCTCACAGCCTCGAGAGAAGCGCTGAAGCAACTGAAAGAGTTAATAGAGAAAGATATCAAATGAGCAAGATGAGCGAAATAAACGACAACGAAATCCGCGTCATCGGTGGTGACAACGGAGACGGCGACAAGAAACGCCTGCCGTGGTGGATTTGGGCGATGGCCATCATCGTGGTGACAACCATCGTAGCCATCGTATTGCACCCGAAGCGACAACCCGAAACACCAGCCATACCCTTCCCCGTTGCCGTTACCGAGCCCGAAGCCACCGATATCTGGCACAACAATATCGACGACACCCAACCCTCGTGCACCGTAGTATCGGACACACTCATCGACTCGCTCCACCTGCGC
>CALEPD010000229.1 GCA_937910265.1 uncultured Bacteroidales bacterium | reverse complement strand
ATTGTTATCAAACGGGGACATTCATGGATTCGGCCGACCACGTGAAGGCTGTTGAGCATTTCCGCATACTGGCCGACAACGGCGTGGCCGCCGGACAATTTAAAATGGGCGTGTATTATGAAATGGGCAGAGGCGGCGTGGAAGCCGATGCGACAAAAGCCGTTGAGTATTACCAATTGGCTGCCGCCCAAGACCATGCCGAAGCGCTCTGCTATCTGGCCGATTTCTACCGAACCGGAAACAATCTGCCCCTTGACAAAAACAAAGCGTTTGAATACTACAGCAAGGCCCACAACCTTGGCGAAGCCGTAGGAACCTTCTATGTGGGACGCTGCTACCTGGAAGGATGTGGGGTAGAGATCGACAGTACGGTAGCAATTGCCTATCTGCAACAGGCCGCATCACAAGGAGTGGGCGATGCATCGTACCTCCTCGCCGAATTCTACAATTATGGATTGGCATCGATTGAACCCAATGCCGATTCGGCAATAGCCTATTATATCAAAGCCCACGAGAACGGCAACAGCGACGCCTCGTATTACATAGGTCTGCAGTTGCTGAACGAAGGCATGCATGAGGCTGCCGTGAACTATTTTGCACAAGCCGCAAACCGGCATCACCCCGAAGCCCTAGTCAAATACGCACTGTGCCTTCTCCAAGGAGTGGGCACTGAGTCCCAACCGGCAGAAGCGGTTGAACTGCTGCTGTATGCCGCCAACAACTTCGACAACGCCGAGGCTTACGAAAACCTGGGTGTTGCCTACCTGCAGGGCATTGGCGTGGTGGAAGACGAAATGATGGGTAAGGCCTATATCGACACCGCCGCGCAGATGGGACGCGTGCAGGCACAGTTCTACCTCGCCTTGTGCTACATGAACGGATGGGGATGCACAGTTGATTCGAACATTGCCATTCTGCAACTTGAGAAAGCTGCCGGACAAGGATATATCCGCGCCATGAATACTTTGGGCGATATCTATGAATCGCGCCACGAATACAAAACTGCCGTGAAATACTACCAACAGGCTGTTGAATTGGGCAGCCTTGAAGGCTATTGCAACATGGGTTGGTGCTATCAGGAAGGCCTGGGCGTACTGCTGAACTCGCAGAAGGCCTTCGAATACTACAAGGTTGCCGCCGACAACGGCTATGTACGCGGTATGCTTTTTGTAGCCGAATGCTACCTCAACAGCATCTATGTCGAGAAGAATGTACCCGAGGCGCTGGCATGGCTTGAGAAGGCCGCCCAGAGCGGAAGCACCATAGCCATGTATCACCTGGGCGCAATCTATGCCGAAGGCGATGAAGGAGTTGAAGCGAATGTAAAGACGGCCAAATCGTGGTTTGAAAAAGCCGCCGGACTGGGTTACGCACCTGCGGAAGTGGCATTGGAAAGACTCAGCAAAAAATAGCGTTTGGGTGCCGAAAACACCAATAGGAAAACGGTGAATTTATAGCTTTCTATAAATTCACCGTTTTGTTATTCCAGGTAAGTTGTGCTGACAGATATCAGCTGTTCATGATTTCTTCGATTTCCTTTACGGTTTTCGGGATAGGCTTGCCCATTACCTTGCATCCGTCGTCGGTGACGAGGATATCGTCCTCGATGCGAATGCCGCCGAAATCTTTCCACTTCTCCAATTCGTCGAAGTTGATGAATTCCTTGTTGGTGCCTTCGGCACGCCATTTGTCGATAAGCGCGGGGATGAAATAGCATCCGGGTTCGTCGGTGATGACGAAGCCTTTCTGCAGTTTGCGACCGCAACGAAGACTACCCAAACCGAATTGGTTGCTGGGACGTGTTTCGTCGTCGTAGCCCACATTTATCTGTCCGTAGTTTTCCATGTCGTGCACGTCGAGACCCATCATGTGGCCGAGGCCGTGTGGCATGAGCAGGCTATGCGCTCCGTTGGCTACTATATCGTCGAGGTTGCCTTTCAAGATACCGAGTTCCTTGTAACCCTGAGCTAAAACGCGGCTGGCAGCGGTGTGGACAGACTGATAGGTGACGCCGGGGCGAGTTTGAGCGATGGCTTCGAGGTTGGCAGCCAAGACTATTTCGTATATGGCGCGTTGGCGGTCGTCAAAACGGCCTCCAACGGGCACACTTCGGGTGATGTCGGAGCAGTAATGCATTGCCGTTTCGCAACCTGCATCCATGACAAGCATGCGGCCCACTTCGAGTTTGTTGTGGTGTCCGTGGTTGTGGAGGGTCTCACCGTGGACAGTCATAATTACAGGGAATGACACGGGGCCGTTGCCCATCCAGGCCTGTCCTTCCATAAAGCCGGCCAATTCGTATTCGTAGCGACCGGGCATGGCCATTTTCATGGCACCGACATGCATGTTGTAGGCGGTGTCGATGGCTTTCTCGATTTCAATGATTTCTTCCTCGCTCTTGATGCTGCGCTGCTTGACACAAGCCTGAATCAGTTCCATGGAAGCGTAGCGGCAGACGGCGTCGTACTTGATGCCGAGCAAGAGGCTCATTTGGCGAATATTGTCGGCACGGTAAGGCGGGAGGTAGTGTATTTTGCGGGCTTCGCCGATTGTTTTGGTGCAGAGGGTCTGCAGGGCTGCCAAGTCGGCGCTGTTTTGGACGCCAACGCTTGCAGCGAGGTCTTTTACCGAAGGAAGCGGGCCTGTCCAGATGATGTCGTCAATATCGTAGTCGTTGGCAAAGATGTAGTCTTTACCGGTGTCGCAGTCCAAAACTCCGATAAGGTCCTCGCGCTGGAGACCGAAGAAATAGAGGAATGTACTGTCCTGGCGGAACCAGTAGGTGTTGTTGGGGTAGTTGCACGATGCTTCATGGTTGCCCTGGATGATGATTAAACCATGGCCTACGTCTTTGCGGAGTTGCTCGCGGCGGGCAATGTAAGTCTCTTTCTTGAACATAATATTTTTTGTTTTTGTGTTTTCGCTCAATTGTGTTGAATGGCAAGAGGAGAAAGCATGGGGAAAGTATATGCGCTCTGACTTCCTGCCTCGGGGACTTCGGCGTTGCAAAGTTCCGACGTTGCAAAGATACAATTAATATATGACATTGCCAAATGGGCGGGGTTGTGCGGGCCGATTTCGCAGTTGGTTCAGGTTTATAAGATGAAAACCGAAGGAAGGCTTTGGCTGCAGAAGGATTGCGGATAGCCTTGCAGGGTTGAACGGTGAGAAAAGGCTGGTTGAGTGCCTTGGATGTTTTGCGTAAAAGGGTGACATTTATAAAAAAATGAAGAAATGACTTGCAAATATCATTTTTTTTTACGAATTTCGAGTGATAGTTGTAAACAAGGGTTTTGTTCCGTAAAAAAAAGATTTTCAATATAAATACGGAATATAGTTGATGTTGTATACGACTTTTCAGGATATAAAATTTATAGAATAATCAATACAACCAACAGGATAATAAATATTTTACATTATGGAAAAGAAAAAATTGAGACTTAATCCCAATAAATTGGTTCGTTTTTTGGAGAAACCTATGTGCGAATTCACAAAGGCTGACATTTTAAAGGTGATTGAAGAATTTGAAATCGAAATGATTAATTTTCGATACATGGCAAACGACGGTCGTCTTAAAACGCTTAACTTTGTCATAAACAGCCTTGAACACGCCGACGAGATACTTACATCGGGCGAACGTGTGGATGGCTCAAGTCTTTTCCCATTTCTCGAAGCCGGCAGCAGCGACCTTTATGTGATACCGCGACTGCGCACGGCATTCCTCAATCCTTTTGCCGAGCTGCCCACTCTTGACATTCTCTGCAACTATTACACCAAAGACGGACTTCCGTTTGAAATGGCACCCGAATATACATTGGCAAAGGCTGGTAAAGCTTTCCGCGAAGCCACCGGAGGCATGGAG
>CALEPD010000228.1 GCA_937910265.1 uncultured Bacteroidales bacterium | reverse complement strand
TATTAAAATTTAAATATAAAATTGATAATTCGAACAATATTTTCAAGATTCAAATCCCACTAGGGCGTAGTTTTACAATACATTGACTTAAAGTGTGTGGGACAAAATCTGGCGTGGGATTTTCTAAAAAAATTGCATTAAAAAAGGCCTATAAAAGTGTGAAAATGCTCTTATAGGTCTTAATTTTTACTATAAAACGCCAATTTCAGCGTAAAAATAAAAAAATATAGGTCTATAAGCAAAATACTTATAGACCCATACGAGTAGTGGACTAGGCGGTTACTTGTCTGTACCCACGTCATTTTCATTATAATTACAAATAAAATCCCGGTTTCTATATAAAACCGGGATTTTTAAACTATTGAAACGGGATTGTTTTAGCATTGTACGAAAAATTGGAAAATTCATTTCCGCACTATGAAATTTCATATTTTCGATATATAAGCTAATATCACTTCAACATTATTGTCGATCTGTTCCCTGACAAGCATCACGCAGTGTACCAGCATGTCGAGCACTTATTCACCAAACTTGCCAACCAAATATCCAAGGAACCAACCAATTACAATTTCGACTATGACCAAACTGTCTCCTATGGCGAAATGCTTTCAACGACCATAATAAGCGAATATCTTAACCTTATAGGTATCAACAACAAATGGATTGATGTACGCAGCATTATCACAACCGATACCAATTACAGAGAAGGCATTGTAGACTGGTTGTCAACAAAATCCAATATACAATCCATCATACACGAACTGAACAAACACAATATTGTTGTAACCCAGGGATTTATAGCTGGAACAACCGAAGATACTACAACAACCCTCGGACGCGAAGGTTCGGACTACTCTGCATCAATTCTCTCGCATTGCCTGAATGCTCCCGAAATGACCATTTGGAAAGATGTGCCCGGCTTCCTCAATGCAGACCCTAAATTTTTCACAAACACTATCAAGATAAACGAGATACCCTACAACGAAGCGATAGAATTGGCCTATTACGGAGCAAGCGTCATCCACCCTAAAACCGTTAAGCCACTTCAAAACAGCAACATAAAACTACATATAAAATCATTCATTTCTCCTGATGAAATTGGCTCGATAATCGGACCATACGAAACCATTAGCCCGCAAACGCCGCTTTACATATTTAAAAACAATCAGATACTGATATCCATCATACCCAAAGACTTCTCGTTTATTGCTGAAGACAATCTACAAACCATCTTCGCCACATTGGCAAAATTAAACATCAGGGTAAACCTGATGCAAAACTCGGCACTGAGCTTCTCTATTTGCATAGACGACAACAAGATATATCTGGAAGAATTGCAAAAGCACTTGTCTCCGCAATTCAAATTAAAATACAACCGTAACTTGCAACTAATTACGATACGATACTACACCACACAAATTGTAGAACATATTGTCGGAGACAGGAATATACTACTCGAACAAAAAAGTAGAAACACCACTCAACTCATTGTTGAGCAGTAAACTTAGACTCTTACGACATTTTTTGCAAAGCCAAAAACGCATCAATAACCTCTTCATCAGAAAGAGGAACATCTATTACAGGGACTCCTAAATCCTGAAGCAATACGCATAGAATCAATCCTTCAGCATTCTTCTTGTCATCGTGCATATATGAGAGTAGCTCCACTGCTTCTTGCAACGAATATTTCGGTATGTCGACAAGCGATTTCATAACAGTCTGATAACTATTGAGGAGCGATTTATCCATATTTAATTTTCGGACAGATAGATATAACTCACACCACATTCCCAATGCTACAGCTTCACCATGAGATAGTTGGGTTCCGGTATGAATAGAATGGCTTTCCATGGCATGACCAAAAGTATGTCCGAAATTCAGTATCTTCCTTATTCCAAAGTCTTTGACATCTTTTTTCACCACCTGCATCTTGAATTGAATTTCGTTGACAATGGACTCGACAGAGATGGGGACCGAGGATCCATTCCAAGCACCTCTAACCATCTGGCCTTTTATCATTTCGAAACTTCCGCAAATCAAATCCTGCTCGGGAACAGAATGCAAAAACGCTGGTTCTATGCATGTTGCAACGGGATGATGGAAAAATCCGATTTGATTCTTCGTGGGGCCTAAATCAACAGCCGTCTTGCCACCAACAGAAGCATCGACCATTGCCAACAACGTGGTAGGAATATTGATGTAACGAATGCCCCTTTTAAATGCAGCCGCAACGAATCCACCCAAATCACATACCGACCCTCCGCCTAAATTAACTATCACACTATTTCTATCGGCACCGCTTTCCATTAATGTCTGCCATAGCTGCACTGCAATTTCAATCGACTTACACTCTTCTCCAACAGGAACTTCCATAAATTCAGCTCCCTCTAAAGCCGATACATTTTGTATCAGTAATGCAAGACAATGATTATATGTGTTTTCGTCTAATAAAATGAAATAACGGGCTCCGTGAAATTCATTCGTATTCAAAAATCGGTTCAATTTGCTCAAAGATGAAATGCGCGAAGGCAATATAAGTTTTGTAGACTGCATAATCGATTTGTTTATTTTTGCAAAAATACAAAAAGTTGGCACAACAAACCCAGTCAACACCACACAACCTATCATTCAGCACTCTCGCAAAAACACATGATATTGTTTTCATGATATTTACAAAACATGATAGATGTGACAGAAAAAAATGTTATTTTTGCAAAAAAAGACAATGCAATTAGAACTTCTGTCACCTGCCAAAAATTGTGAATACGGCATCGAGGCCATTAACCATGGAGCCGACGCTGTATACATCGGCGCACCAGCCTTTGGCGCACGCTCGGCAGTAGGCAACAGCATCGAAGAGATTGAGCAATTGGTAAATTATGCCCACCGGTACAGGTGCAAGGTGTTTGCCACTGTGAATACACTCTTGTATGACGATGAATTTGGGCCAGCCCTGCAGATGATACGAAGACTTTATGACATTGGCACCGACGCTTTAATCATACAGGATTTGGGACTTCTTGAATGCGACCTCCCCCCTATCGAACTACATGCAAGCACACAAACTCATAATGCTTCGGTGGAACGGATAAAATTTCTCGACAAGGTTGGTTTCAAGAGGATTATATTGGCTCGGGAGTCTTCATTGCAAGATATGGCTTTATACCGTCAAAATTGCAATGCTGAATTGGAAGCATTTATACATGGAGCCCTCTGCGTAAGTTACAGCGGACAATGCTATATGAGCCAATACCTCAATGACCGAAGCGGCAATAGGGGATGTTGCGGACAGCCATGCCGCTCGACATACGACCTATACAACTCAGAGAAACAGTTACTTAGGAGAAATGAGCATCTGCTTTCGCTGAAAGATTTTTCAGCAGCACAACACATTGAAAGTATGATAGATGCAGGAATAACATCATTCAAGATTGAAGGTCGCCTAAAGGATATCTCGTACGTCAAAAATGTCACTGCATACTACCGAAACATTCTGGACAACATCATTTTGCACAAGCAAAACCTGCAACGAAGTTCATCAGGGAAATGCTACTTTATGTTCACCCCAGATATTGAAAAGAGTTTCAACAGAGGCTTTTGCGATTATTTCCTTACGGGAAGAAAAAAGATAGCATCGTTCGCCACCCAAAAATCTAAAGGCAAGAAGGTCGGACAGGTATCTGCTGTGAAGGGTAAATACATCACGGTTAAAAGCAATGAGACATTTTCGAAAGGCGACGGAATATGCTTCATCGACAAGAACAACATATTGCAGGGATTCAGCATAAATCAAGTCGAAGGATGCAATATTTACCCAAACAAAATGCCGGAGATTAACGTTGGCACCACTTTATGGAGAAATAATGATTTCTTGTTCGAGAAACAACTACAAAACAAGTCGGCAGAACGAAAAGTTGAGATAACCGTCACTATTTCTGAACACGATACTGGATTCAATCTCACAATTACAGATGAGGATGGTCATGAAGCCAATTCTATCGTACACTGTACAAAAGAGTTGTCGGAAAAAGGAACATCCACTCATGAAACCATTGCCAAACAATTATCCAAATTAGGAAATACATCTTATTGTACAAATCGTATTGTCAACAATTTAAGTTACAACTACTTTATCCCCACATCCATACTCAACACGCTGCGCAGAGCTGCAGTTTCTTCTCTCGACAAAATACGCTACGAATACTACAAACCTAAAGACAAGGATCATACTATCAACAATATAACTTATCCGGAAAACACATTAAGATACAACGCAAATATCATTAACGAAAAAAGTGCCGCATTTTACCAACGGCATGGCGTTGAACACTTTGAGTATGGGCCAGAAAAAAGCAATCAATATGACGGATGTGCATTAATGACAACGAAATATTGCCTGCGGCACGAACTGGGTCAATGTACAAAACTAAACAAAAAAGACCCGGAGTTCAACCAACGGCTATATCTAAGAAATAACCAAAACTGGTTTGAACTTCAATTTGATTGCAAACAATGTCTTATGACTATTCTTAAGGCAGAACCTCTTATCCGTTGATGTTAATCACCTTCATGATTGCCAGCACGAGTAATAACAAGGAAGCAATTAAAATCCAGCGTTTTTCTCGTATTTGAATCTTCCTTCTTCCCAACATTACAGCCCAATAGCACATAAGAAATGTTACAATAAACAACGGGGGCGAATATTTCCAAAACAACCCCTGAAGAGCTATTTCAGGTAAAAACCCTATACCAAATCCTATTAGGAACACATTGATACCAAGAGCAAAAGGAAGAACCAACAGGGTACGGGAACTCGACAAATCGAAAAGAACCCTATTAGCCAGACGTTTCTTTGTAACTCCCAACAGCCATTTTAACACAACAAAGACCATGAAACCAAGGTAAACCACAGTGTTGAGTTGATTATACAGATCGGGCAGATCAGAATTGCGGAAACGCAACGATGTAGCAACAACTATGCCAACATAACCCATTGTGACATAGACAACAGCTGTGATGAATGAGAGCAACATGGCTCGTGTAAGCCTTATGGGAAAAGCTTCGCTGTAGGCCCGGTAATTAACCAACGAAAAGATACCTACAGACAATGCAGGCAATATAAATTCAAAAAAGGTCATAATGATGAGATTATCTGTGTAAGGTGAATGTAATCGACAACCGAAAGCTGTTCTGCTCTGGCCTGCAGATAATTATCTGGTATCGTACTGGTATCGAGATTCAATTGTTTCAAGGCATTTCGCATGGTTTTGCGACGCTGGTTAAAACCTGTCTTGACGATTTTTTCGAATAGTTCCTGATCACAATCAATTTTATCCACTCCATTACGCACAAGACGGATAACTGCCGACTTAACCTTAGGCGGGGGATTGAATACATGCTCGTGAACTGTAAATAAACACTCTATATCATAAAACGCAGACAACAAGACACTTAATATTCCATATGATTTATTGCCCGGTTTTGCTGCCACTCGCTCTGCCACCTCTTTCTGGAACATTCCGACCAATTCGGGAATCATATCCCTATTGTCATACAATCTAAAGAGAATTTGGGAAGAAATATTATATGGAAAGTTGCCGATTATAGCGAAAGAATCATGGAACAAAGTAGTTAGATCCATCTTGAGAAAATCTCCTTCGACCACCCGTAAGGAAGGATAATGGACATTCAGGTATTCTACAGACTCATGGTCGATTTCTATGGCACAGAAATCAAGCCCTTCTTTCTTAACAAGATGCTTCGTCAAAACACCCATACCAGGACCGATTTCGAGCAACCTTGGAAGATTTCCGGTACAACTATTAACAATATCCCGAGCAATGCCTTCGTCGGTCAAGAAGTGCTGACCTAAAAACTTCTTGGCTCTCACTTCATCACCGGAATGCTTTTTTTGACGAGGTCTATATTTATCACCTTTCATTTTACTTGTTTTGCTTTCAATACACTATAACGCTTTCGAGCATAATCCACATGCATGCTTACAGGATAATTGAGTAGCAGATTCTCGTAGCATGAAATAGCTCGTTCAAGGTTATTTAAATTGTTTTCATTTATTTGGGCAATGAGCATCAAAGCATCATCTGCAATAATTTCATAGGGGTAAAAATCGACCAAACGCTGCAAGAGCGAATCGGCTTCTTCGTAAAATCCTCTTTCTATTTGAATTTTAGCCTTCTGCATAAGAACTTCGTCGTGCAAGGCGTGTGACAAGGAGAGTCTCTCCACCTGCTCATACAACGACCATGCCGAATCGAGCATATTACGGTACAAATACAAATCGGCTGTGGCAAAATATTCAAGCATCGTATAGGTACTGTCATCCTCCATATTATCGCTTATCAGCAATGACAGCTTCATTGCGTCGTTTGCTATAAGTTTGGATGTTGAAGACCGCAGTACATCCAATTGCGACTTTGCCCACTCAAAATCATGATTGTAATATGACAACAACGCATTCTTATATTTGGCTTGTGCTCCTACAACCTCATTCTTATTCGCCTTTTCAACTTGCATATACAACAGCGATGCATCCCAAATCTCTCCGGCAAATAGAAGCAAATCGGCAAGTTCTATTTTCACTTCACTGACAATACGAGTTGACAAACGCGGTATCTCGAGTATATCATACAGAATATCGACAGCCGATTGCTCATCGTGTATATAATAGGCCATGAGCTTGGAATAGCTACGCATAAGCTGCACCGTTTTCGGGCTCTTTCCGAGCTCCTGGACCGCATCGTAGTACATCTGTCCAAGCGCACGTACTTTTGGCTCGGGAACGGGCTTATTTGATGAGATCAGCGCATATTCCGACTCAAGTACCCCTACCCTACTTTCAAAATATAATGGGTGGGTAGGGCCTTTATCACAAAAATACTGGAAACACTCCTTTGCAACCTCGTACTCATGGTTTGACGATGCTATACGCGCCACACGAATCAATGAAGCACCGTTCAATTCCGGGAAACGGGCATCGATCGACTTGGCTTGTCGCATGGCAAAAACGAAATCCTTCTGCTGCAGGGAAAACCAAATCAACATTTCCAAATAGGTCTTATTGTTTGGTTGTGCCTGAACCCTCCTAATTAATGTCTTTCGCAACCCTTCAGCTATTTCGGGATTAGATGTTTGAGCAAGAACTCGCTGCAATGACACTTGAACAGAACTAATAGCTCCTGGTGACTTGTCCAACAGATCAAAGTACTCCTGCATCATGCGCTCATAATCACCCATACGCTCATAAAGAGTCGCCACTTCATTGATATAAATGAAGTTATTATTCAACTTTTGTCGAACAGATTGATAGGTTTTAACCGCATAATCGAGACGTCCTACCGACTCAAAAGCCATAACAAGGTCCGATATCTGCCTACTATCGGATGAAACTCGTTCAACGGCATCGTCATAAGCCTTTAGCGACTTCTTGGCATCTCCCGTTTTATCAAACAACGACCCTAAATCCACATAAAGATAAAGTTCCTGAGGATACTTTTTCATTCGCCTTTCTATCAAACGCTGCGCGTCTTTGTATTGCGCTAATTCGACATACGATCGATACAGCATTTGATAATAATACTTATTGGGAAAACGTTGATACTGTTCCTCAAACAATTCCGCTGCCTGCTCGAAATCTCCTTGGGAAAAATAATACGAAGCCAACTGCTCCTGCGATTGCTGGGCAGTCACAGCTTGAATAAAAGCCAACAGAAACAAAAAAACAACAAGGCGTTTCATTGAGCTATATATAAAAAAACCGGAAGTGCATTCCGGTAAAAGTTGTGACCCAGCTGGGGCTCGAACCCAGGACCCCATCCTTAAAAGGGATGTGCTCTACCTGCT
>CALEPD010000227.1 GCA_937910265.1 uncultured Bacteroidales bacterium | reverse complement strand
TTAAGGAACAGGGTTATACCCCCGACATTTTCTATATCCGCATCGGTAAGGAGGAAGAGGACGGTTATACCGACTGTCCCGCGGAAGAGGATATTGAGATAACTTCGTTTATAGCCAAGAAATATGGATGCCGTTTCGAAATAGCCGACCTTCACAGGGAATACTGGGACAATGTGGTCAGCTATACCATCGAGTCGGTGAAAAACGGCTTGACACCCAACCCCGATGTGATGTGCAACAAACTAATCAAATTCGGAGCTTTTGAGCAGCGTTGGGGTGCACACTACGACAAAATCGCCACGGGTCATTATGCCACTACCGACATGGTTGACGATGCGGTTTTCCTGGCCACTGCCAAAGATCCCGTAAAGGATCAGACCGACTTTCTTTCCCAACTCTCATACAGCCAAATTCGCAAACTTATGTTTCCCATAGGCCATTTGATGAAGCACGAAGTGCGTCAGCTTGCTGTCGACGCATCGCTTCCAAGTGCCCAACGCAAGGATTCGCAAGGCATTTGCTTTCTGGGTAAAATCAATTACAACGACTTCATACGCCGCTATCTTGGCGAAAAGGAAGGCAAGATTGTGGAGCTCGAAACGGGTAAGATTTTGGGCACACACCGTGGTTACTGGTTCCATACCATAGGCCAGCGCAAAGGACTTCTGCTCAGCGGCGGCCCTTGGTTTGTGGTGAAAAAAGACATCGCCGAGAATGTTCTCTATGTGTCGCAAGGCTATAACCCCGATGCCCAGTATGGCAACGAACTCAATCTGTTGGGGTTCCATTATTTGAGCAACGACCTTTGGGGACAACACCCCGACGCTGTTGAGGTGCAGTTTAAAATACGCCATACTCCTGAGTTCACACGCGGAGTCCTCTCCACCAATAACGACGGCACTGTACACCTCACCTCCGACAACCGCCTGCAGGGAATTGCCGCCGGACAGTATGCCACCATCTACGACAGCAACGCCCATCTGGTTGTGGCTTCGGGTATGATTTCGTAAGTGTCCAGCTTTTGTCGCACCGATACTTTTTGCCGCTTTTGTTCTCGCCAAGGCGGCATCAACACTTTGATTATTGACTATGTCTACCATCTTTGATAAAATAGAGCGCCAACGTGCCTTTTTCGCTTCGGGCGCCACGCTCGATTGGCGCTATCGTATGAATAAATTGCGCATGCTTCGGAGTGCGGTGAAATCCGAATTGCATGCTGTTGCAGAGGCCTTGCACAGCGATCTCAATAAATCGTTGTTCGAATCGTTCTCCACCGAGTTGATGATAGTACTCGGAGAAATGAACCAGCAGTTGAAATGGTGCCGCCGTTTCCGCAAGCCGCGTAGGGTCCCCTCTTCGCTTTTGTCGCTTACGGGCTCAAGCTGGGTGCAATACCAGCCACACGGGTTAACGTTGATTGTTTCACCATGGAACTATCCTTTCCACCTGGCTCTTATGCCGCTTGTGGGTGCAGTTGCCGCGGGCAACGTGGTCACACTCAAACTGTCGCCCGACGCCCCGGCCACCAATCAGATCATCCGTAAGATTGTCTCCGCTGTTTTTACCGAACAGGAGGTGTTGGTGCTTGAGGGACACCGCGATGTGAATGCACTTCTCTTTGAGCAGAAATGGGACCATATATTTCTCACCGGAAGTCCTGAATTGGGTAAGATAGCCATGGCATCGGCGGCAAAATATCTCACTCCCGTAACCCTTGAGTTGGGAGGTAAGAGCCCCTGTATTGTCGATGCCGGTGCCAATCTGGCGATTGCCGCAAAACGTGTCGCTTTCGGCAAATGTGTCAATGCCGGTCAGACTTGCATTGCCCCCGATTATCTATTGGTACACAATAGCGTGAAACAGCGTTTTGTAGAAGAACTCAAGCGCCAGCTGCAGCAATTCTATCCCGAAGGCCAGCTCTTGGCCGACTACTATCCCCATATCGTCAACGACAAATCGATGAAGCGGTTGGTGGGATATGTCGAGGAACTGAAGTCGTCGGGAGCCCGCATTCTCGTGGGTGGCGAGTACGATATACAGCGGCGGTGCATGGCTTTTACTGTTGTCGAAAATGTGCCCCATGACCACGAACTGCTGCAACGCGAGATTTTTGGTCCAATATTCCCGTTGCTGACTTTCGACCGCCTTGACGAGGTTGCGGCGTACATCAATAAAGGTGAAAAACCATTGGCACTATACTATTTCGGCGACAAGAAGAATGCACGCAAAGTGTTGCGGGCAACCACTTCGGGAGGCGCATGCGTCAACGACACCTTGATGCACATCGTCAACCACAACCTCCCGTTTGGCGGAGCTCAGAACAGTGGCATCGGAAACTACCATGGCAAATATTCGTACATCACATTCAGCCACCAGCGAGCCGTTTTCCGTTCGTCGCTTTGCTTCGATATGTGGTTCCGTTATCCCTCCTATTTTGCGCAGTTCGGCAATTTGCTCAAAAAGGTGTTTCCCCAGAGAAAAGATCACTAACTGAAGGCGGCTTCTGTAAATTGATCCGGTGCCATAATGACTGTTTGCAAAATGCCCTTTTATGGACTTGTTTGAAATATAAAATTACAGATGGTTCATTGAGTCGGGTTGATAAACTGGCTGGTAATGAATGAAGTGAAAAAAAATTTGTCTGTATCGAAAAAAATATGTACCTTTGCACCCGCTAAAAGAGAGAAGGTCGTTTGGCCGAGTGGCTAGGCTCAGGTCTGCAAAACCTGCTACTCCGGTTCGAATCCGGAAGCGACCTCCAAAAGTGTTTCGGAAACCGAAACACTTTTTTTATTGTAGGGTGCCGAAATGCTGTCGGTACACTCAATTGTCATTGAAAATGCACCATTCTGTTGTCAGAATTGCTTCCAACCCATGTCCGGTATATGTTATGAGAAATGGGGGGAAGGGATTGTGGGGTAGGGAAAGGTTATTCTTCGTTGCGTTTATTGGCGTTGGGGACAACGCATATCACCACTCCGGCGCCGATGGCTCCAGCTATGGGGACAATGATTTTGGCAACCGATTCGTCTGGAATCATGAATATTGTGGAAATAAGCACCATGGCAGTCATCATGCCAACTGCTCCGGCTTTCTGTATGCGGGTCATGCCTCCCTGTCTGTGGTAGTTTTTGATATACTCACCGAGCCACGAATTTAGTAGCCATGACTGTAGTTTGGGCGAGCTGCGGTAAAAAAAACATGATGCCAATAGCAGAAACGGTGTAGTGGGAAGTCCTGGTAAAACCACTCCCACTGCACCGAATATTACTGCAACGCATCCAAGTATTACAAATGTCGATTTCTTCATACAGGATATGTGATGATGATTTCCCAACAAAGGCAATCAGGCAAGTGCGGTTGTTATAATCATCTCGTACAGTTCCGCCGTAGAGATACCCATGGCCCGTGCCTGTTTGGGTATGATACTTTCAGCGCTCTGTCCCGGTATGGTGTTCACTTCGAGGAAAAACAATTCATCTTTTTCGGTATCGTATATATAGTCGAATCTTACTACTCCACGGCAATCAAGCAAATCGTACAACTGCGATGAGATCTCCTGAATGTGTTTCGATACTTCCGGTTCGACTTCGGCGGGGGTTATCTCATTGCTGAAACCGTCGTACTTGGCCGCATAATCGAAAAATTCATGGCCTCCGGTAGGTATGATTTCGGTAACGGGGAACACAAGCTTCTTATCGGTGGTGCGCATTACTCCGCAATCAAACTCGCGGCCTTGTATAAATTCCTCTACCAGCACTTCTGTGTCTTCCTTCAATGCCTCTTCAATGGCAGGCATCAAATCCTCAGGCTGTTTTACTTTTGTTGTTGCCACACTGCTTCCGCCCGATGCGGGTTTGACAAACACGGGTAAGTGGAATTCGTCGAGCAACGCTTGGGGGTAGATGGGTTGGTTGCCATGGAGCAATTTTGACTTGGCCAGGCTGACTATGCCGAAATTGCGTACCACAGGATTGCAGTATCCCTTGTTGAAGGTCAATGCCGAAGTGTAGAATCCACAGGTGGTGTATCGTATTCCCAGCATGTCAAAGTATCCTTGAAGCACCCCGTTTTCGCCGGGGTTGCCGTGAATAATGATAAACGCCAGGTCGAAATGAACAATGTTTCCGTTTTCGTTGACGGTAAAGTTCCCTCTGTCGATAGGCAGTTGGTCGCTGTTGTCGGTCAGCCAGTACCATTTGTCGCGCGATACTACAATTTTATAGACATTGTATTTGTCTTTATTGATTGATTCGTATACTTGGCAGCCGCTGTTGATCGAAATCTCATATTCGCCAGAATAGCCGCCTATAACCAGAGCAATGTTTTTCTTCATATTCGGGATTCGTTTATTTGTCTGTGTAACGTTCGTTTGTATTGTTTTATATTTATGTTGCAGGAGTTTCGGGTCGCAGGTGACATATATGTCTCCTGGAAACGCTCCCAGATTATCTGTACTGCAAGCGGTGTGGGATGTTGCATGTCATCTGCGTAAAAGCGGTAGTCGCGCAATTCATCCATCATGATCTCGTACGATGGGAAATAATCGGCATGAGGCATAGCGTCGACAGCCAGCAACAGGGTTGACTTGCTCAGCTGGTTGCCATGGGCTCCATCACTCCAATGGCGTATGGGGCTGACTGTGAAAAGTGTGCGTATTCCGTTGTCCAACAGGCGACGGTTAAGGGGTGCCCATACCGACAATATATCTTTCCATAATTATCTTGCCTTTTTAATCAAGAATGTATAAACCATCAGATAGACAGCACCTACAGCCATTACAGCCACACTACCGCTCTGTCCCATCATATCGGCAGCATATCCCATTGCAAGCGGGAAGATAGTACCGCCGAAGAGTCCCATAATCATAAGTCCTGAAACGGCATTCTTCTGTTCTGGTTCATTAAGGAGAGCCTGAGAGAAGATGATCGAGAAAATGTTGGAGTTGCCGAAGCCGATGAGAGCGATGCAGGCATAGAGGAGGATCTTGGTGTCAGCGACAAAGAGTCCGCCCATAGCTGCAAGAATCATAGCGGCACTGATTCCGAAGAAAAGCTTCGGATTCATAACACGAAGGATGAACGATCCTGAGAAGCATCCGATTGTTCTGAAGATGAAATATACACTTGTGGCAACTGCTGCAGCATCAAGAGTATAGCCCAATCTCTCCATAAATCAGAAAGTTCATCACAATCTCTTTTGAAATTGACTTCATTGAGAATTTCACTTACTTTGACATTAGTGGTAAGCTCTGAATACGCAATTTCAACCTTACCTGTAGCGAAGGTTTGCTTGGCTATATAGCCTTTCATTATTGTACCATCTTTCAAGGTGATGATTTCATTCTGCGCTAATGCTGAAAAGCAAGACAATATAACACAGAAAAGGATAGAAAACAAACGATTATTCATTGTATTATTAATTATTCATTATATATGTGACAGCAGCATTAATACTTGACTCATCCATAGCCGGATCTATCAGAGAAAGGTCATTCCGCACAAGGATATCAGGAATA
>CALEPD010000226.1 GCA_937910265.1 uncultured Bacteroidales bacterium | reverse complement strand
ATATTTACCGACAGCTATTATCAAGTGGCCACAATGTTCCCGCCCGAAGGTGGATATGCTCCTTTCTTGCAGGGAAAAGTGGTGGACATGTTCTATTTTCCTATTATTGAGTCCACTTGGCCCCAATGGGTGCCTTTTATCGGAGGAAATGACTTTGTTTTCTTCAATGCAATCTTCAATATAGCCGATGCATCGATATCAATTGCCGTTGTTTGGATGATGATTTATTATATTTTTTTCGATAAAAGTTCTTCTGAAACAGAGTCTTGTGATAACGTTGCCGAAGAAAAGTGAAAAAAAATTTGGTCATGTCGCAAAATGTTTGTACTTTTGCAACCGCTTTCGAAAAGAAAAAGTGATGGCGTCGTAGCTCAGTTGGTAGAGCAGAGGACTGAAAATCCTTGTGTCACTGGTTCAACTCCAGTCGATGCCACAAGAACGATAAAGGGAGACACAGACTTGTGTTTCCCTTTTTTCGGTTAAACGACCGTTCTGTTGTATTTTTGAATATGATATTGTTGCTGCAATGAATTCAATTTTGGTAGTTGACGACGAGCAAGACTTGTGCGAAATACTTCAGTTTAATTTCCAAGCTGAGGGGTTCGAGGTTTTTACCGCCAATAGCGCCGAGGAAGCTTTGGAGTGGCTGTCGGTTCATGGCGACCGCTGTGACCTCATTATTCTCGATGTGATGATGGATTCGATGTCGGGCTTCGATATGGCCAACACGCTCCGCCTTCGCGGTAACGAAATCCCCATTATCTTCCTGACTGCGGCAACTTCCGATATCGACCAGCAAAAGGGTTTCTCGGTGGGTGGTGACGACTATGTCACGAAACCCTTTTCCTTCGCGACTGTGCTCGCCCGAGTAAAAGCAGTGCTCAAACGCTCGGCAAAGGCCGATATACGCAATTGCATCGTCATCGATCAATTGGTGATTAACTGTTCCAAGCAGGTGGTCACAGTTTCGGGTCATGAGGTTGAGCTTACACGCAAGGAGTATCTCATTTTGGAGCTTTTGGTGAAGCACAGGGAGCGCTATTTCTCCCGCGATTCGATAATGAGCCGTGTATGGAGCGACGATGTGTATGTGGGCGACCGCAGTGTGGATGTCCATATTGCCCGTTTGCGTAAAAAACTGGGTGTAGTCGGCTCAAGGATAGTCAACAAAACCAATTTCGGCTATGCTTTTGTATAAGGTGTTCCGGTAGGGCAATATTATTCAACACTTATGGTTATATCGATATGCTCTTAGGTCTGATAGTTTTGATTGTTTTGGCATTAGTGATGCTTGTTTTGCTGTTGCGTTTGAAGCGGCGGAACCGCCAGCTGCGCGATCTCGCCCATGAGGCAGAATCGTCAAAACGTCAAATCATTCTCGAACAGGAGCGCAACCGTCAGCTGAAGCAGGAGATGACCAGCAATATCGCTCACGAATTGAAAACTCCCCTGAGCTCAATACGAGGCTATCTCGAAATCCTTTTGGGAAACCATAATATCGATGATGAGAAACGTCAGCATTTCCTCGACCGCTGCTACTGCCAAACCCTTCGGTTGTCTGATTTGCTTAACGATGTGTCGCTGATAAACAAACTCGAGGAAACCAACGACCTCTTCCCAAAGGAACCGGTGTCGCTTTCCGATACATTTGACGAGGCCTGGCATGAACTCGAGGCGGCGGCAGCCGAACGACGTATTGTTGTCGAAAACAAACTTCTTGACCATATGATTGTGAATGGGAATCGGGGTCTGTTGTATGCTGTTTTCCGCAATCTGCTCGAAAATGCCATCGCTTATGCCGGCGATGATGTTACGGTCGGAGTTTCGTGCTACAAGACTACTAACGAACGCTATTATATCTATTTCTACGATACAGGATGCGGAGTGGCAAATGCCTTCCTGCCCAAAATATTCGATAGGTTTCAACGCATTGACGGGGGCAGGAGCCGTAAAAACGGAGGAACCGGGCTGGGACTTTCTATTGTGAAACACGCTGTTCAGTTCCACGGTGGCGATATTTATGCCCGAAATCGTGATGAAGGTGGATTGGAGTTCTTCTTCTCTTTGAATATTCAGTGAAACAGATTTTACATTATTGAATTATAAAATATAATACTATGCATAAAGTACCTTTACAGTTGCGTTTCAACGACATCGATGTTATGGGGCATGTGAACAATGCCGTCATTATGGAGTTTTTCGATTTGGGAAAAGCCTCTTTCTTCAAAGATGCTGGATTGCCTCCCGAAAAAGGCGATTTTACTTTGATGGTGGTGCATTATGAGGTTGATTTCACTTCGCAGATTCATGCATCCGATTCATTGTTGGTGACTACCGAAATCGTTAAGTTCGGCACAAAAAGCGCCACACTGCGTCAACAAGTGCTCAAGGCCGACGGTACTGTATGTGCCACCTGCAATACCGTTATGGCAGGCTACCGTCGTTCCACAGGCACCTCCGACGTGGTTCCTGAGGAGGTGAAACAGCAAATCTTGCAGTTTCAACAAGGTTGTTAGCTGAGAAGTAGGAATAGCCCGATTCCGAGGTAATTACCAATCATATACCCCAATAGCCCGATGCTGATGCCCAGCATTGTCACGTCTTTGTTGCCCAATAATGTGGCCACCATCGGCACAAAGGGCGGCGAGTTGATGAGTGCAACCGATGCCACCAAAGTGCTGTCGCTGTCAATGCGCAGCAGTCGCGAAAAAAGTATTTGCAGCACAAGGGAGCCGAAGATTACAAAACTCACATAGGCCAGAATACTCAAGCTGCCGTTTAGGTCCATCTCCCGAATGTCGCATGTGGTTGCTATCGACAGGCAGAACACATATACAAAATAAGTGCCCAGATTGAATGCACGGTCGTTGTTGCCCATTTTCGGGAAAACAAACGACACGGCAATCGATAGGGTGGTTAGTGTGAGTATGAGTATTGTCATGTTGGTGTCCTCACGTCCAACCGAGGCGGCTATGTAAGAGATGCCAGCGATAGCCAATGTTACAAGAATGCTGATTATTGGTGATGTTCCGTTTTTTGGTGATGAGTCACTTGAGTCACCCTTTCCCGATATTTTGTCGCATGGAGTTGTCTCAGGTGAGGCCAACACTTTGCGGAATACTTTTTTGCCGAAAAAAATTACAAACAGCAGATAAAGTCCTGTGGCAATCAAGTCGTAGGAGGTTACATAAAGGTAGGTCTCGTTGTCCATGCCAACACCTTGCGCTATGGCCCCTACGTTGGGGATGCCTCCTGTATACATGCCAATGGATACTGCACTTACTTGTGAGAATTGCAGATGGTTGCTCTCTCCTTTGAAAATGAAAAACCCGGCGATGGATGTGATGATTACCGCTGCAAGTCCACAAAAAAACACTTTAGCGGCTTTTTTTGTTGACCATTGCTTCAAATTGCATCCCATAAGCATGAGCGGTATGGCAATGGGTACAGCAATGGATCCGATGTCGTTGCATGAATGGCGTACGGGCGAAGGCAATGTGATGAGGTTGGCTACAAGCAGTCCGATGGCATACAATACTGTCATGGGAGAGATGCTGTTTATCCACTTCCAACGCTTTGCGAGAAGCATCACAAGCAGGGGTACTCCCATTAGGTAGATGGCGGTGAGCAATGTCGGCATTATATTGATGGAGTGTGTTTGGCAGTGGCGTTCAGCTCTTCTGACAGGAATTTGGCGGTGTCGTTGTTTGGTTGTTGCGCCAATGCTTCAGGTGTGCCCTCGTACATGATTTGTCCACCGGCTTTGCCTCCTTCAGGACCCATGTCGATTACCCAGTCGGCCACTTTTATCACGTCAAGGTTGTGCTCAATAATGACAATGCTGTTGCCTTTGTCCACAAGCTTTTGAAGTACTTCAAGCAATATTTTGATGTCTTCAAAATGGAGTCCGGTGGTGGGCTCGTCTAAAATGTACAATGTGTTGCCAGTATCGCTTTTCGAAAGTTCTGTGGCTAATTTCACACGTTGTGCCTCGCCGCCGCTGAGGGTGGTCGACTGTTGTCCAAGCGTCAGGTATCCCAAACCTACATCTTGCAGTGTTTTGATTACACGGTGAATCTTGGGGTGGGATTCGAAAAAGCCGACGGCTTCATCAACCGTCATGTCGAGTATGTCTGAAATAGATTTTCCTTTATATCTGATCTCAAGGGTTTCGCGGTTGTAGCGTTTCCCGTTGCAGACTTCACATTTGACAAATACGTCGGGCAGGAAATTCATCTCAATAGTCCGTAATCCCGCACCTTTGCAATGTTCGCAACGGCCTCCGCTTACATTGA
>CALEPD010000225.1 GCA_937910265.1 uncultured Bacteroidales bacterium | reverse complement strand
CCATGCTTACAGGCGACTATGCATATCTTTACGACCACCAACGCAACGGAATCATACTCACAGAGGGTATCGGCTGGTGGTTTATGAGCAATCGAGAAAACCTTATAAACTTTTACATTGCATTTGAGGTATCGCAATGCTTCACCAGTTCGACACGCGACTATATCATCGACAATGTCATGGGATTAAGAGGACCTGACAACGCAAAATATTTTGACATGCTATACAGCATCAAATTCTGTTGGATGTTCCCTCTTAAAGGAAAGACAACCTTCGACTACTATTTCTACTAAAAACAACCACAAAACCAACTTTACAATAATTACTTGTAATGAGGATATTATACACATTGGGGATACACCTATATGCTTTTGCCATACGAATTGGCGCACTTTTCAGCACCAAAGCAAAGCACATGGTTGAGGGATGGAAAGACTGCTGGAGCAAAGCCGCTCAATTCCAAACCTCCTCAAAGAACGCCAAAACAGCATGGTTTCACGCATCATCCATGGGGGAATTTGAACAGACTCGTCCGTTGCTGGAAGCATTTAAAGACAGGCACCCTGAATACAAAATATTCGTCACATTCTTCTCGCCATCCGGATACGAACCCCGAAAAAATTATCCTTACGCCGATGCCGTCGCCTACCTACCCGTCGACACACCCCGCAATGCATCAAAACTGATACAATTCATTCGGCCTCAAGTGGCTTTTTTTGCAAAATACGATTTCTGGTTCAATTTTCTCAACAGTCTAAGAAAAAACAACGTAAATACATACCTATTCAGTGCCACATTCCGGCGCTCGCAATATTTTTTCAAATGGTACGGAAAGTGGTTCCGCAATCATCTCTCATCGTGCTTCAGCCATATTTTCGTACAAGACTTGTCATCACTGAAAATACTACAAAACAACAACATCAACAACTGCAGCATTGCACACGACACCCGTTTTGACAGGGTATACGCCATTGCCCAAGAATCAAAACGCTTTGAGGAGATTGAAGCATTTTTGTCTCCCGACACAAAAACCATTGTTGCAGGAAGCAGTTGGGAACCAGACGAAGAGTATCTCAAACAATATCTCGATAGTCACAAATCGACCCCCATTCAATACCTCATTGCGCCGCACGTCATAAGCAATGACCATATAGAGTATATCGAGAACTTATTCGGCAAAGACATCTGCATCAGGCATTCAGCCGCCCAATCGCTATACCAATCAGGCAACACCAATTATGAATCGAAACAGATACTCATCGTTGACAACATCGGAATGCTATCGTCGTTATACCGATATGCTGACATCGCCTATATCGGAGGCGGTTGGGGAAAAGGCATACACAACATACTCGAAGCCGTTACTTTCGGGAAACCTGTCGTTTTCGGACCCAATCATACAAAATTCAATGAAGCACACGCCATCATCCAACAACAAGGAGGATATAGCTACAACAATTTCCAGCAACTCGATAAAATATTGGGACAATGGCTGAATGATGAAGCGTGCTACAAGAAGGCTTCCGGCCAATGCACGCAATATATCAACAGCCATTTAGGTGGAACCAACACCATACTAAACCATGTGATATGAAGAATATTTGTCGTAACATATTGATATTAGCAAGCGCCATAGGGATGCTTTGTTCGTGCAGTTCCAACAAGCACCTAAAACAAGGCGAATACATACTGTACGACAACAAGTTCACAACAACAACACTCGATTCCACATCAGTCACACCCGAAATAGAAGAGGCTCTCGAAAACAAGAAAAGCTACATCATCCAATCTCACAACAAGCGCTTCTTGGGAATAAAAAAACTGCGCTGGGGGCTTATGCTCTACTCGCTATCCGACCCACAGAAAGACAATTGGATAAACCGATTTCTACGTAAACAAGGTGAAGCCCCGGTCATATTCGACCCAAACGCGGCACAACAATCGGCGAACCAATTGGAGCAGTTACTGCAATCGAAAGGATGCTTTAACTCGAAAGTCACCTTCGACACCCTTTCCGTACGAAAGAACAACATCACTGTTGAATACAACATTCAGGCAGCCCCCCGTTACATCATATCAGACTACACATACAACTCTGAAAGCGAATCCATACGCCCACTGATCAGAACTGCATTCGAGCACAGTACAATAGAAGCCGGAGACTATTACGACCAAGACCTTTTATCGGCAGAACGTGACCGCATTGCACAAATACTGCAAAATTCAGGATATTTCCTGGCAAGCAAAGAATTGATTTCGTTTGAAATAGACACCACATACTCTCCCGGGGAAATGAGCATCGTCATGGTGATACGCAAACCTGAGATAATCAAAAACCACAAACCAACCACTACCGAACTCAACAAATACAACATCAACAAAATCACTGTTGACAGTAACAACGTAAAAACAAGCACCATTAGGCAGGTCATCACCATGCAAGAGAACAGCCTATATCGTGCCGCATCAATCTCTGAAAGCTACAATGCACTTCTTAATTTACGCAATTTCAAATACATTAACATCGAACTTAGTGAATCGAACGAGAGCACCGATTCGACAAAATTGGTTGATGCACATATCCGCCTGATCAACAACACCAAGCAAAACATCACAGCATCCCTCGAATTAAGCAATGCCTCGCCTACGGATATCAGCGAACAAGGGTCGGTTATAAACAATGGTAATTTAGGGTTAGAGACAAAACTGGAATACCAAAACAGAAACCTTTTCGGAGGTGCAGAGTTACTCAGAATTGAAGGCGCGCTACTTTTGGAATTGCCGAAATTGGTACTGCGTGACGGCGCAGAAGCTTTCAGAGACGCGTTCACGGCTTTTGAAGCAGGAATCAACATCTCACTCGACATGCCCGACTTCATTATGCCCTTCTCGAAACACATCAACTGGCAACGCTCCCGTCCCCACACCATTTTCAGTCTCGGTGGCGACTACCAATACCGCACATATTTTGAAAGAATACTTGGCAACACGTCATTCGGTTACTCATGGATACACAACCGTCGTCACAAACACCAATTGATACCCATCGAACTGACATATGTCAACTTTGTCAGCATTGACGACCGATTCCTTAAGCAGCTCAATGCCACCAATGACCTCAGATTGAAATACCAATACAGCGACCACTTCATCATGGACGCTCGATATGATTATACCTACACCAATCAAAGATTCAACACACGGCAAAACTTCAATCACTTCCATGCGTCGGTCGAAACTGCAGGTAACCTTTTGAAGCAGATGGCCATTGCGACAAATGCCCCCGTTGACACAAGCGGAATATATCAATTCGTCGGGGTGCCATTTTCTCAATATGCAAAATTCAATATCGATGCCAAGCGTTATTTCTACCATGGTCAAAAGTCCACTTTTGTTGCACGGCTCATGCTTGGAATCGGAATACCCTACGGGAACTCACCCTCACTTCCTTATGAAAAGAGTTACTTTGGTGGTGGACCAACAACCCTGCGAGCCTGGCAATTACGTAGACTTGGACCTGGTGGGTACATTCACTCGAACGGAGACATGCTCGAACATGTCGGCGATATCTCAATAACCATAAACCTTGAAGAACGTTTCCCGATAGTTGGCCCATTGGAAGGCGCCATCTTCACTGACATTGGAAATGTTTGGCTTGCACACCCATCTGAAGAATATCCATTGGGCAACTTCAGTTGGGACCGATTCTACAAGGAACTTGGCATCGGAGCGGGGTTCGGCCTGCGTGCCAACATTTCCATACTTACCATTCGCTTAGACTTTGCCATACCCTTATACGACCCCTCATATACCGAATCAGAAAGATGGAGATTCGGCAACTTGAAATTCAATCAATTCATCACAAATATTGGAATCGATTACCCATTCTAAAAATTGAAAATATGAAAGATTTAAAAACTGTACTGAATCTTGTTGATAATCTTTTCAAAGAAGAGCATTATATAGAATCCCCCGCACAACTTTACGAGCCAATCGATTACACCATGCACCTCGGAGGCAGCGCATCAGACCATCACTGCTGATAATTGCCAATGAAATGTTTGGGGGAGCATACGAAAACGTCAAAAATGCAGCAATCGGAATTGAGATGTTCCACAATTTCACACTGCTACATGACGACTTGATGGACAATTCACCCATACGACGTGGACAACCTTCCGTATACACCAAATGGAATGCAAATACCGCCATATTGTCGGGCGATACCATGTTTGCCCTGGCATGGCGATATTTTCTCAAACAGCAACACCCGCAACTTCACCGAATCCTCGACTGTTTCAACCAAACAGCAATTGAAGTATGCAACGGCCAGCAGTATGACATGAACTACGAAAATGAGCAGAATGTATCTATCGCTGAATACATGGAGATGATTCGCCTAAAAACTGCAGTACTATTAGCCGGTGCTCTTAAAATCGGTGCAATTTATGCCAATGCCCCAGAAGCAGACATCAACCACATTTACAATTTCGGAATACACCTAGGTCTGGCATTCCAACTTCAGGATGATTTACTGGACGCAACTAGCAACGCAACAGTACTCGGAAAGAAAACCAACAACGACATCTGCGATAACAAAAAAACATTCTTAATAATCAAAGCGCTAGAAAACAGCGACACAGAACAAAAAAACACCATTAAAAATTTATATAGTATCAAACCTGAAGATCCAACAGAGAAAATACAAACCATACAAAGCTTCTACAACCAATTAGACATATACCGACACACCGAAGAAGCCATCGATACTGAATTTCAGAAAGCGAAACAATCACTCGACGCAATCCAATTGAGTTCTTCCCAAAAGCAGCCATTGCAAGAAATTCTTAATACAATAAAGAGCCGTAATAATTAAAAAAAAACGTTATTTGAGATAATTTGTGCTCCATTGTGAAAAAAAATGTATATTTGCAATATTATACGGAAAAATCGATTACAAACTAACTAAATAATAATTAACACATTAAACTAATCATGAAAAAAGTAATTGCTTTAATGTCGATGGTATGCCTATTGACATTCTCCAATTTTAATGGATTGAAAGCTGAGGAAGCTGTAGAGGTCACAACCCCCGAAGCTACCGAAAGTGTTGAACAAGCAGCTGACACTACAGTCGAAGAAGCTCCTGTAGTAGAAGAAGCCATGGAAGAAGAAGTTGTTGTTCCTGAAGAGAAGGGCAAAACTTTCCACCAAGTATTGAAAGAGAAGTATATCCAAGGTGGTGCAGGCTGGATGACCCCCGTATTGCTCTGCCTTATTTTCGGTATGGCACTCGTTATTGAGCGCGTACTTTATTTGAACATGGCCACCACCAACGTAAACAAACTCCTCAACGATGTTGAAGATATGGTAAAGAAAGGTGACTACAATGGTGCAAAAGAACTTTGCCGCAATACCCGCGGTCCTGTTGCCAGCATTTTCTACCAAGGTCTTGACCGTATCGATGAAGGTCTTGACAATGTTGAGAAAGCAGTTACCAGCTACGGTGGTGTTCAGATGGCTCGCTTGGAAAGCAACCTCACCTGGATCTCATTGTTCATCGCATTGGCTCCTTCTTTCGGATTCCTCGGTACTGTAGTAGGTATGGTTACGGCATTTGACGATATCGAAGCTGCTGGTGACATCAGCCCGACCGTTGTTGCCGGAGGTATGAAAGTTGCATTGTTGACCACTGTATTCGGTCTTATCGTAGCCATCATCCTTCAGATTTTCTACAACTACATTCTCACCAAAATTGAGAGTCTTGTTTCCGAAATGGAAGACAGTTCAATCTCCTTCATGGATATCCTCGTAAAAAACAAAAAGGCTTGATAGTTTAGGGTACCATTCATTTCATTGTTAAATTAAAATCCTTAGACTATTATGAAAGAAAAAACAAGTAAACTAATCACTTTAGTACTTCTTGGAATTAGTATTATCGGAACAGTCTTTGCCGTATTTCACGCTATGGGTTCCGACCCCAAGAACATGCTTGATGGTATAGTAGAACTGAATAATCCTCAATCTGCACTTTTTGACGTTGTATTTTGGATTTTAGGAGCATTCCTTGCCATTTCTATCGCCTTAATTCTGTTCTATGCCTTAAAAAGCATAAAATTCGGCAAACCATTAATCATCCTCACCATTTCAGCCGCAGTTGTTATTGGTGCATCGTTCCTTCTTTCTACCGGCAATGACATTTCTCCCATCATGTTGGAGAAATACAACACCTCGGTAGGACAGTCCAGACTTGTTGGTGCCGCATGCATTATGGTGTACATTTTGTTCATCGCATCAATTGCCACCATCATTTTTGTAGAAATTGTAAATTAATTTAAAAAGAAATAATTATGTCTG
>CALEPD010000224.1 GCA_937910265.1 uncultured Bacteroidales bacterium | reverse complement strand
TATTGAATGGATCTTGCTCAGTAAGTGACCAACCTGAAGTTTGGCTGTGAGTACGCAATGCCAAAGATTTTGGGTTCTTAGGATTAAACTGACTTACCAATTTAGCCCACAACATACGAGCAGCACGCATCTTGGCTATTTCCATGAAGTGGTTCATGCCTACTCCCCAGAAGAAACTCAAACGGGGGGCAAAGTCGTCAACGCTCATGCCCGCATCAATTCCGGCACGGAGATACTCGAGTCCGTCGGCCAGAGTGTATGCCAATTCGATGTCGGCTGTGGCTCCGGCTTCCTGCATGTGGTAGCCAGAGATGCTGATGCTGTTGAATTTGGGCATGTTTTTTGAGGTGTACTCAAAAATGTCGGCGATAATCTTCATCGACGGCAGTGGGGGATAGATATAAGTGTTGCGTACCATGAATTCTTTCAGAATGTCATTCTGGATGGTACCCTGCAATTGCTCCTGGCTTACGCCTTGCTCTTCGGCTGCAATGATGTAGAACGAAAGGATGGGCAATACGGCTCCGTTCATGGTCATACTGACACTCATCTTGTCGAGGGGTATCTGGTCGAAGAGGATTTTCATGTCGAGAATGCTGTCGATGGCTACACCGGCTTTGCCAACGTCGCCAACTACACGCTCGTGGTCGGAGTCGTATCCGCGGTGTGTTGCCAAGTCAAAGGCGCAACTCAATCCTTTCTGTCCGGCGGCAATGTTGCGGCGGTAGAAGGCATTGCTCTCTTCTGCGGTTGAGAAACCTGCGTACTGACGGACTGTCCACGGACGCATTACATACATAGTGCTGTAAGGGCCACGCAAATATGGGGCTATTCCGGCTGCATAATTGAGATGTTCCATGCCGGCAAGGTCGCTTTTCCCGTAAACGGGTTTCACCTCAATCTGTTCAGGTGTTTGCCAACTCTTTTCATTATGGTTCTCTTTTTCCCATTCTTCGAATGTTTGCTTTGCAGCATTCGGGGTCTTAAAATTGACTTTTGAAAAATCGGGTCTCATTATCAATTAGTTATTGTTTTGTTATCGGTTTTCTATTGTCTGCAAATATAAGTAATTTAATTGAATTTCTTTATATAAGGTGTAAAAAAACTCGTTTTCGTCTATTTTGATTTCAAAGTGTTGGCCTTGGAGGCAAATGTAATGTTAAATATGTTTCTGTTTTCCATGTCTGTTTTCAGCGTCTTCAGGCGCCTTTTGCTCTCGCCGATTCATGGTTGCCAAGGTCGTTGTGAAAATCTCGAATATATCCTTTTTCATGGGCTGATTACTGTTCTTGCCATATGCCTGTAAGTGTTGTCTGTTCTGTACAATGAATGGTTTCTATTGTGGAATAGGTGGTCGATTATGTTAAAAATTTGTTCTATTGACTGTAATCATTTAATTTTGCATTCCGATAACTAGATTACTAATTAAAATTTTAATGTCATGAAAAGATTCTTTTTAACTATTTCGATGGTTCTTGCAGTTTATGTTGCAAGTGCTCAATTTATTGTAGGTGGTGCATTGTCGTTGTCTACCACAGGAGGAAACGATAATTACTACAGGCAGTTCGAGAATAATGTTTTTGAGTACACTATTCCTGCCGATGCGCAGAGCGCTTTGCTCATCGCTCCGAAATTCGGCTACCAATTGAATGAAAAGATGCAGGTGGGAGTCTCTTTGGGCTTCAACTACCTGAGTGAAAAAGAGTACAGCGCTTTTAGTGATGTATATCCCCATGTGGCAGATTTTGATGGTTTTTATCAGACAAAAACCACAGCGTTGGTCATTGCTCCCTACTTGCGTTACAATTTGTTTTCATTCAATAAGTTTACCGCTTTCGTAGAAGCTCAGGTCTCTGTCGGTTTTGCATTCAAGCCTACGGTGTCGATAAACACCAACGGTCTTGGTACGATATTTGATCAAGGCGAATTTGCAATGCTTGAGGACATTGACACAACTTTCAAGGTTGATGCCAGAGGAACCGATTTCGCATTAACTGTGGTCCCCGGCTTGAATTACAAATTTAACGACCGTTGCTCGATGGACCTGTACATCGATTTGGCCTCTCTTGGATTTGTCTCCAGCTCCATTACAGTTAGAGATGATGGCGTGGGTCCGGTAGTGCCCTTTGCAAAGGATAATTTCAGTGAACAAAGTCAAACTGTTTCGGGGTTCTATTTCGGTGCCAATATGAATGCTCAAACTCTCGACGAGCATCTTGGTTTGATCAGATTGGGATTTAATATCCATTTCTAATCAGATGATAGAGCTTTCTTGTGTATGCTATGTGATATAAAAAAGAGGTTTTCCAATCGGAAAACCTCTTTTTTATGCGTGTTTGTCGATCACCTATTCTTTAGCAGTCTTTTCGATTGCTAATCTACCTCTGTAGTATCCGCATTCGGGACATACGTGGTGGTACATTACTTGGGTGCCACAGTTGCTGCATGTGGTCAACTGTGCTTTCTCCAAGCCGTCATGTGATCTTCTCTTAGCCGTTCTGGTTTGCGAGAATCTGTGTTTTGGATGTGGCATAATTAATTATTTTTTATTTGTTTTTTATTTCAAGTTTTTGAGTGCCTCCCAACGTGGGTCTGTTTGTTGCTCTTCTGCATCTTCGTTCTCTTGGTGCAACAATTTAACCATCTCGGGTTGGCATTCTCCGTCGGGGTGCACATGACGCATGGGAAACGCGAGTACTGTGTACTCATACATCCACTGCGCCAAGTCTATCTGGTTTTCGTTGTCGGGTATAAACAGCACGTCTTCATCGTCGTGGTTCTCTTGGTTGCCGAACTTCACACACAGCATCTCTTCTCCCGAAACCGGCACCTCGAGTTCTCCCAAGCAACGGTCGCATTGGCTTTGAACTGTTCCTGAAAAGGAAAAATTTAACACCAGCATGCGCTCAGATTTCTCTAAATGAACATCAAAATCGACTTTTGCAGATGCAAATTCTTCATTTTCGAATTCCGAAAAGAAGTCCTCATCCAAGGTGTATTGGTATGTGTAACTACCTGATTCTAATCCTTTAAATTGGATGATGGTGTCGCTTTTATGACTCATTTATGCACTCGTATTGAGTTTGCAAAGATACTAATATTATTCTAAGTAAACAAATATTTTCCTCTCTTTTTAACAAATATTGTACACCATACCAAACCTTGCATTTCGCTTCGATTTGGTATGGGAAAGCTTTCGACCCAGATTTCTGTGCTATCTGTAGAGTTCTCCCTGTAGGTCGTGTTCGTATGCGTCGTTTATTTTGACATCGTAGAATTTCCCTATCGAGAGTCGCTCTTCAGATGTTACGATTACTTCATTGTCCACTTCAGGTGAATCGTATTCTGTGCGGCCGATGTATATGCTGTCGCCTTCTTTCCGGTCGATGAGCACCCGATATATTTTGCCGATATGTTCGCTGTTTATTTCCAACGACAGATTTTCCTGGATCATCATCAATTCATCCACACGGCGTAGTTTTTCCTCTTCGTCAACAGGGTCACCCAATTGGTAGGCAGGAGTGCCCTCCTCTGGCGAGTAGGCAAAGCATCCCATTAGGTTGAACCGTGCTTGTTGTACGAACGATTTCAGTTCCTCAAATTCTTCGATGCCTTCACCCGGGTAACCAACAATGAGTGTGGTGCGTATCGTGATGCCAGGTATTTGACTGCGCAAATCTTCTATAAGTTTCAGTGTTCCTTCACGGTCTATGCCACGGTGCATCGATTGCAGCAACCCACTATTGATGTGTTGCAACGGAATGTCGATGTATTTGCAGATGTTGGCATATTTCGCCATCACAGCAATGAGTTCCTGCGGGAATCCGGTAGGGTAGGTATAATGCAGGCGGATCCATTCGGCATTTGTCTCGGTAGCCAGACGTTCCATCAATTCTGCAATTTTGCGCTTGCCGTACAGGTCTATTCCATAATAGGTTGTGTCCTGTGCTATGACCAACAACTCTTGTACGCCTTGTTGTACAAGCATTTTAGCCTCTTCCACAATTTCCTCGATGGGACGCGAACGGTGTGCCCCACGTATTTGGGGAATGGCGCAGTACGAACAACTCCGGTCGCATCCTTCCGATATTTTGAGATATGCGTAATGTTTTGGAGTGCTGGTTTTGCGTAGTTGGCAGAAGGGCGTTTTCGCTTTTCTGCCGAGCGATTTGGTTATTTTGTCCCATTGGTGAACACCATACCATTCGTCTACCTCCGGAAATTCCTTTTTCAGCACGCGGCGGTATCGCTCAACCAAGCAGCCTATAACAATCAGCCTACGGTGTTTCCCGTCGTGCGTGTGTCGACGGTTGAATCGTGTTTTGTTCTCGATTTGGGTAAGTATTTCGTTTATCGACTCCTCTTTGGCATCGCCGATAAAACCACACGTGTTGACAATGACAATATCGCAATCGTTGTGCGGCCGTTCGTAATACACTTTATGGCCGCTCTTGAGGGCATGTCCTCCGATGTTTTCCGAGTCTACTCTGTTTTTCGAGCAACCCATGGTGATGATATTGATACTGAGCATTTGTATGGCTTTTAGTTGAATAGGGAATCTACAAATTCATCTGGATTGAAGGTTTGGAGGTCGGTCATTTTCTCTCCTAAACCGATATAGCGGACAGGAATGTTGAATTGGTCGCTTATTCCGATAATAACTCCGCCTTTGGCAGTGCCGTCGAGTTTGGTGAGCGCAAGGGCGTTGACATCGGTGGCGGCGGTGAACTGTCGGGCTTGTTCCACTGCATTTTGTCCGGTTGACGCATCCAATACCAACAATACCTCGTGGGGCGCGTCGGGAATCAACTTTTGCATTACCTTTCTGATTTTCGACAACTCGTTCATCAATCCTACTTTGTTATGCAAACGTCCTGCGGTGTCTATCAGCACAACATCGATATCTTTCGAGATGGCTGATTGGAGTGTGTCGTATGCCACTGATGCGGGGTCGGCATTCATGCCTTGTTGCACGATGGGCACGTCAACCCTTTCTGCCCACAGCATCAGTTGTTCCACTGCTGCTGCGCGGAAGGTGTCGGCGGCTCCGAGCATCACTTTTTTCCCTGTCTGTTTGTATTGGTATGCTAATTTTGCAATGGTAGTGGTCTTGCCTACACCGTTCACACCCACAACAAGCACCACATATGGTTTTTTAGGCATTGGTGCATCAAAGTCTGCGGGGAAATCGTTGTTTTCTTTTTTGAGTAAAGAGGCTATCTCTTCGCGGAGTATGCCGTTAAGTTCAGAAGTGCTTATGAATTTGTCGCGTTTGATTCGTTCTTGCAACTGCTCGATGATTTTCAGTGTGGTTTCCACTCCTACATCTGACGTGATAAGAGTTTCTTCCAAGTTGTCGAGCACACTGTCGTCAACAGTCGATTTTCCGATTATGGCCTTGCCAAGTTTGGCGAGAAAGCTTTCTTTGGTTTTGGTCAAACCATTGTCCAGGCTCTCTTTTTTCTCTTTCTTGAAAATTGAAAATAGTCCCATGGTTGTATGTTTTGTCTGTTATTATTGTTTGAGTTGTTGTTGCATTGCAGGGGCAATCTCCTTGTCAAAAATCTGCTGGTACTTTTCGAAGGGGTATTTGTTATAGTCGCCCGATACGAAATACCATAGAATTTTCACAAAGTCAGAGGCCGGAACATATCCGGGTATAACTTGAAGCAACTGCTGGTTGGGCAGGAAAATGGCAAAGGATGGATACCCGATCTTTTGCCCCAGAACATATCGGGTAAAGGTATGCGTGGCAGGCCTGTTGTTTACCGAGATGCCACCTGTGAAATGTTGGTTGTTCCAGTCAAACTGTGTATTGCTTTCGGCATTGAATTTGACGGGTATATAGTATTTGTTGAGTATTGCCGATACGGTTGGGTCGCTGAAGGTGTCGCGGTCCATGCGTTTGCACCAACCGCACCAACTGGTGTAAAAATCGAAGAAGTACATTTTTTGTCCAACTTCTGCTTTTGCTGCGTCTTCAATCTTTTGCCATGCAACTGTTTGTGCTTGGAAGCTTCCTCCCATCAGGCATAGTAGCAATGTTATGATAATCGTTTTTCTCATGGTTATTGTGTTTTTGTGTTACCATTGATATTCCCAGTCGGACTCAATGTCTTCTTCGCTTTCAATATAAACTTCTTCACGCTCCTCTCTGTCGCGAATGCGGAATAGACGTCCTAACCAGTCGTCTTTTTTCGACTTTGTTTGGGTTGCTGTATTTTTGTCGTCTTCAATGATTTGTGTTATCTCCTTGATGTAGTTTTCCACATAAGAGTGTGGTGCGGTGCTGTCGCGGTGTACTTGGGCTCCGGTGTAGTAATGGCGGATGATACTGTCATAACTGATGCCCATTTCCACCATTCGTATCGTTCCTTCCTGACTTAATCCTACACCATGTCCGTAGCCATGTCCGTGCAGTACAACATTGTTGTCGATGCTGTCGACCGTTACTGAGAAGAATGTGGATTTTAGCTGCCAATCCACACGTATTCGGGTCAAGGGAATGCCCAATATCTTCGCTTTGCGTTCGTTTTGTGTGAAATTTAGCAGTTCTTGTCGGTTTGCACTGTCGTTTATGTCTATTTTGTGTTTTGTGGCGAAGTAGTTGAGCCATCTGTTTTTATCAATTGTTTTGCTCCAATTGCTTTGTCTCATTTGGTAGCTGAATGTGTCTTGAACAGAACGCAGATAAGGAACGGCATTGCGCCAAACATCTTCTGAATTGGCTGTTTGTCCGCCACTGTTTGAATGGAATGGTGTTTCAATGAGGTTGCCGGCGGTGTCCACTATGGTCTCGCCACTGCTTGCAATGGCTCCGAGCATAATGTCGGGACGGATGCATCGGTTGTGGTAGGCTTGGCAGTGCACATGGTCGCAGAAATTATAGCCGTCGGCTTTGTGTTTGTTGATGTTGCGCATTGCCCATGTACGTGATATAATGGCTTGTACACGGAATATGTCGGTCTTTTTGCCGTATATTTCACTTTGTACCACTCCGGCTATATAGGTCTCAAACTCTACGTGGTTAATGAGTTGCAACGATTCGCTGCGCAATACCTTAATATGTAGGTTGCCTTCGTAGGTCCGTTGTTTTGTGTTGCGTGGATTGATACACAATATGCATGCAGTGTCAAGAGCCTCGAAATACACTTCTTTGTGTTGCCCATGGTCATGTCCGTCAACAGTTACATTGACGTTGCTTCCGGCCGCTTTTATTTCAACCGATGAACCTTCTCCAAGGTTGCTTTCTATGAGTTTGTTG
>CALEPD010000223.1 GCA_937910265.1 uncultured Bacteroidales bacterium | reverse complement strand
ATGAAAAGATCCAATAATGGGTAAGACGGTACGGCTTCCTTCAACGTCGGCAATTCCTTGTTGGGACGGTAATCCCACGTCACATCCACAGCAGACAAAGGGAATATATACGACGCTTTGTGCCCCGACCGTTTGCTCCACGCTCCGTAGACAATAAAATCCACCCTGCCCGCCTCTTCAGTGAGCGTCCGCACCACAAGTTTATCCCCAGCAGTACGCACCGCGCCAAGTATGATCGCACGAGTGGTGATGAGCATCGTCTTACTGCAATTTTGACATGAAACGTTGTTTGTCCACCACGAATCTCTCATGGTATGCCGATCCTATCACGTCGCCAGCCTCATCAGTGGCTGTAATCTCAAAACAGATTTTTCTGCCGTCGATCTTGACGATCTTTGCCTCAACAGTGACAGTCTTGCCTATTGCCGTCGCCTTCACATGCTTCACATTGATCTCTATGCCCACTGTGTCGCTATTCTCGTCAAGAGTCGGACGAACCATCTCAAGAGCCGTCTGCTCCATCTTTGCCACAAGAGCAGGAGTGCCGAACACATTAAGTCCGCCACTTCCAAGATTCACAGCTGAATCCTTCTCCGTGACCGTATATTTCTTTTTTGAAACGTCGTTGATATTCATTTTGTTTTTCTCGTTTTATCTGTTTTATTGTAAAAATGTAAGAGACGTGGCAATGCCGCGTCTCTACAATTATTATTTTTTTGTCAAAAATCAATACTAAAAAATGCAATATACCGCAATTTGTGGTGGATTTCGTTTTCAACATTACATTAAGGTGGTTTCTATAAATTCCACATTTGAAATCGAAACCTAACGAGTAGCTTTGCCTACATTTTAGCATATCCAAGATTAACAACTAATTACAACCACCATCCCCAGAAAGGAAATCTGTTCGAGACAAGAGTTATATCCAGAGAATGCAATTTATAAAACCAACCATAATCATGTTTTGGTGTATGGGAAACGGTACGGCATAATCCATTACATAGCATGTGCATGTGTGGCGACCGGAACCCTCACCCCCACCCCACTGTCCGGCATAAAAAAATAGACGAAAGAGATTGCTTCATCTTTCGTCTGCCTTGTTTTCGTTGAGGCTGCTGGTATCGAATGTGCTCGCGGAAATCTTCAAAAGGTATATTCGGAGGCTTTTATAAATTCCATATTTAAAATCGAATCCTAACATTTTTTGTGTGCCTTTGTCCACATTTCGGCGCCTTCCCGATTGTCAATCAGCCACCACACTCCGCATCAAACATTTCCTCCGCACGAAAATTTGTTCAAAACAAGGACAAAATCGCGGGAAAACAATTCACATAACCCACCATTTTTTTATCTTTCATTCAAGGCCCGGTTGGTGTAGGAGGCGATACAGGAGGGTATAATGCGCTGGTACTCTGGATTGTCGAAAAGCGATGAAGTGAGCAACATATCGGCCGTGGTGCGATTGGTGGCATAGGCGATGTTGTAGAGCGATGCCAAACGAGAAAGGGCACTTACGTCGTTTTGGTGGCCCTGTGCAATCAAGTTGTCGCAGAAGAATATCAAGATATCCATCTTACCCTCTGCAATCATGGCGCCAATCTGCTGGTCGCCGCCAAGCGGTCCACTAAGCAAGCGGGTAACGTTGTGCTCGAAGGGATGCGAACCGTCGGGCAACTGCATTTCGGTGATAAGCCTTCCGGTGGTGCCGGTGGCAAAAATATGATGTCGGCTTAATATTTCATGCTGCTGGCCGACCCACTGAAGCAGCTCTTTTTTACGCCCGTCGTGGGCAACAATAGCTATGTTCAAAATATGTAGTTTTTTTTAATATTATCGTTTTCTTTTTTCTTTCAGTTTTGTCACTATATATGCTATGGTGAAGGTGGGTATAACATCGGTAATCGGCAAAAACTCCTCAGTAAACGCGGCAATTGCAGCGATGGGTGTGCGGAACCAATAATAAAACACAAAGGCAGACACCACCGCCCATACACTGTCGACCTTCGGCAGCAGCACTGGAACAAACATGCTGGCCATACCAATGGCATCCATTAGCAACACAGCCCACAATGGCGGACAATATAGCTTCTCATCGGATTGTTCTTGATCCTCGCTCATAACCAAACTAACTATAAGTACTTTATTGATATAACGGAAGCCTGTTGTTTATATTACTTTCACAACACAAAAACAGCCATACGTCAGCACATTCATTCGTTGGAATCCAAACGCATGGATAGTGATATGCGACGGCGACGGAGGTCGACTTCAAGCACCTTGACTTTGACATGCTTGTGCAGGTGAACCACCTCGTTGGGGTTGCTGATGCGCCGTGAAACCATCTGACTGATATGCACCAATCCGTCTTGATGGACACCCACGTCGACAAAGGCGCCGAAGGCTGTGATGTTGGTGACTATGCCAGGAAGGACCATGCCTTCGTGAAGATCTTCGATACGGGAAACATTCTGGTCGAACTCGAACATCTCGAAATGGGGACGTGGGTCGCGACCGGGTTTGTCGAGTTCTTTCATGATGTCGCGCAAGGTGGGCAATCCGCAATCGGGTGTAACATAGTGATCGACCACCAAGCCTTCACGCAACGCTTTGTTGCTCATCAGCTCTTCGACAGACGCATTGCAATCGGCAGCCATCTGCTCGACCACAGCATAGCGTTCGGGATGGACGGCGCTACGGTCTAATGGATTTTCGGATTCGCGGACACGAAGGAATCCCGCACATTGCTCGAACACTTTTTCGCCGAGGCGATCGACTTTGATAAGTTCACGGCGCGACTTGAACGCACCGTTGCGGTTGCGGTACTCGACAATCTTGTCGGCAAGCGAAGGGCCTATGCCGCTCACATAGCTCAACAATTCGCGGGATGCGGTATTAAGCTCCACGCCGACGCTGTTCACACAGCTCACCACCACATCGTTAAGACTGTTCTGCAGCTCGGTTTGGTTGACATCGTGCTGATACTGCCCTACCCCGATGCTCTTGGGGTCGATTTTAACCAATTCGGACAGAGGATCCATCAAACGGCGTCCGATACTGACTGCCCCACGGACGGTAACATCGTATTCGGGAAACTCGCGCCGGGCTACATCGGAGGCCGAATAGACCGACGCGCCGTTCTCGCTCACCATCACCGCTATAACCTTGTTCTTGAAACGGCAACGCTTCACGATCTCCTCCGTCTCGCGGCCGGCGGTGCCGTTGCCAATAGCGATGGCCTCGATATGGAATGCCTCGACCAGTGTCTCGAGTTTGGAGATGGCGGCGCGTTCCTCACGCACCGAGGTAAATGGATATATTGTCTCGTTGTGCAACAGCTGGCCTTGGGCATCGAGACATACCGTCTTGCATCCGGTACGGAAGCCGGGGTCGATGGCAAGCGTGCGTTTTTGTCCGAGTGGCGGAGCCAGAAGCAGTTGCTGCACATTTTCGGCAAATACGCGGATAGCCTCCTTGTCGGCCTTTTCCTTCAGTATATTGTAGAATTCAGTTTCGATTGAGGGTTCGAGCAGTCGTTTATAGCCATCCTCGACAGCCATGAGCACCTGTTGCGATGAATCGTAGTTGCCTCGGACATGCCTGCGCGAAAGTTGCTCGATTGCCGACTGATTGCTTTCGGGACGGACATGCACTTTCAGCAAGCCCTCCTCCTCGCCTCTGAACAATGCCAGGATACGGTGCGACGGCGCACGCATGGCCGGCTCGCTCCAGTCGAACCACGACTCATATTTCCCGGCCTCATCAGCCTTCGACTTCACCACCTTCGACGAGAGCAGCGCCTGCTTCCTGAAGAGGCCTCGTATCTGGTTGCGGGCGCCGATATCCTCGTTCACCTGCTCGGCGACAATATCGCGGGCACCGGCAAGCGCATCATCTTCGGTCGTCACGCCCTTGTCGGCATTGACAAACCGCGATGCCATGGCGTACACATCGCCGGGCCCTTGCCTGAGCAATTCGTCGGCCAGAGGTTTCAACCCTTTTTCCACAGCCATGCTGGCGCGGGTCTTGCGCTTGGGTTTGTAGGGAAGGTACAAATCCTCCAACTCCGTAAGCGTGGAAGCCTCTGTGATCATGCGTTCCAATTCGGCGCTGAGTTTACCCTGCTCCGATATACTCTGCAGGATAGTCTCACGTCGTTTGTCGATTTCCACAATCTTCTTCAGCAAGTCGCGGATAGCGGTAATCTGCACTTCGTTGAGCGACCCCGTAGCCTCTTTGCGATAGCGGGCTATAAACGGAATTGTCGCCCCCGATTCAAGCAATTCAACAGTCTTTTCCACTTGGCGCAATCCCAGCCCAAGTTCGGCAGCGATGATATTGGCGTAATTTGTCATAATTCAATTTAAAATCGGGACTACCACAAAAACAAAAGTCCGTGCATACATAACGCAATGCACGGACTTTTTTGTGTGTCAAAGGATGATTATTCTTTCACAATCTTGCTGACAAAGACTGAATCCTCGCACACAACGCGAACTGCATAAACTCCAGAAGCGAGCTCCTGTGTGGAGATGCGGGTGGCGTTGCCCTCGACAACCTTAACCAAACGTCCCGAGAGGTCGTAAATCTGGACATGGCTGATTTCGTTCTCGCACTCGATGGTCAACTGATCGACAACAGGGTTGGGATAGAGGCTGACATTTGAAGCAAGGGCCTCTTCAATACCGATAGTACCAGCACCGTTAGTAGTGACATTGAGGAAATAGCGGGCCACATCGTTGAACTTGCCGTTGTTACGGAACACCTCGGTACCGTCGGCGTCATTCACCAGGAAATATCCGGCACCATAGCCGTTGTTGATACCATCGCCATACGAATCAAGCACCTCAAGAATGTAACAACCCGACTGGGCAGGATCCATTACATATTCACGAACCACCACGGAATTGGAATTGCCGAAGGGACCTTTTCCGAACACAACATTGCCCTCGCTATCGAGCAAACGGAAACTGTTTTCACTGCCATACTTGTCGGTACAAAGCACAAATTCAAACGGGCCGGCTACATCATATACACTCTTCGAGCTTGTAGCGTTAAGCGTATTGAAAGTGAACGGCGTACCGTTAATACCTGTCATCGAAACACTCAATTCATACTCAGTTCCCGAAACAAAGTTATTGTCGAGCAAAGGCAGGTCAACCACAACATCCTCCATCGGGTCAACCGAACCAGTCCAACTGTAGGTGTTTGTCTGGTTGTTGGCAGTATAGGTGAATTCGGCAGCAGTAATCGCACTGTCGCTTAAATTCCTCAAGGTAAAACTGCTCTCAAATGTAACCTCACAGCCATCGAGAGAAGGACTCATCTTCAAACCGGTGATTTTGGGAAGAGCGCCAAGAAACTGAATATCAGCCTTGCATCCCGAGAGAATTTCCTGGTTGCCCTCGGCGATGAATACAATCACCTCAAGGTCTTCCAATACCATTTCCTCGTTGCTGATGGATGCGGGAACGGTATAGGTATAAGTGCGCGACACAAAGGTTCCCTGTGAAGTGGTATCGATAGACTCTCCCCACTGGCCGGTCACAAGGTCACGCAACATGTGCATGTGGCGATACTGCGAACCCTCCATCTGGCTAGGGTTGCTGCTTCCTCCCGATTGCGGTCCAAGAATGTTGTTCTGCAAGACTGCCACGTTAAGTTTGTTGGTTGAGACAGCACTGCTTGCAGTGTAATAAGCCTCAACCTCGAGGGTAAGAACGCGCGTACTGAAATCAAGAGTACCTCGTGCTGCAACATTCACAGGCGACGATTGCTGAAGCATTTGGCTAGTAGCCTGGGACCATTCACCACGGCCCAAAGCGGTGTTCGAGCCCGAAAACACGTGACGGTTAACAGTACCCGAAGGATAGCCTGTCAAACCGGTTTGATTTGCCAAAGCATTACCCCACTGGGTGGTATAGGTGTTGGCGGCAAAAGAGCCCTGATGAATATTGATTGCCCATACACGGCCAGGATTGTCTTCAACAATTCCGTTTGCAATCTGATGGCCACTTGGACAATAGCCGCAGTTGATACCAGTGTACTCCTCAATAATTACATTCTTGTTTGACGGCTCTGTCGACACAAACGTCTGAGCCGAAACAATTCCACAAAGCAGCATCGAGGCTGCAAAAAATAGTGTTCTTTTCATAAGTTTAAATAATAAATTGTTGTTTATCTCTGTCATTTCATACCGTAACAGCCAGTCCCACATATCACATCACACTATCCATATTTCGCCTGCCCTCATCCTACGAACCCCCATCACACCCAACCTGTCATACACACTTAAAAGAAACTTTAACACTTTGTATCAGCAGATTACATAATACACTTTTCAAAAACAGACTATTCACCTTTTGCAAAAGTAATAAAAAAATAAGAAACTAATAATATTTTTTTGTATCTTTGCAAAACAAAATGGAAACTAAAATATTCAAACCTATGAAAAAAGCATTATTATCTTTAGGCGTCCTCATGACAGGCTTGACCATGAGCGCACAGACTTTGATGTCTGAGGATTTCTCTAACGGAATTCCCTCTACATGGACTATGTTCCAAGACAACAACACAGCCCACAATTCCAGTTTCACAGATGCATGGAGTGCACAATCGAGCTACGGCAACCCCGCACCCAGTGTAGTCAGCGCATCATGGTTTGACCCAGCCGGCACCGCCGACAGATGGCTCATCACCGATGCCATCACCATTCCTTCTTTGAAGGTATGGGCGATTTCGATATTTTTATAGTCGATCAAAGCCAAGGGGTTGCCTTGCTCATCATAGAAAAATCCCAAAACAGGGGCGCCCAATCGGGCAGGGCCGAAGGTGATTTGATCCCCTTCGCCAATGGCGATGGGTTCGCTCACCAAAAAGCGGTCGCTTTCGACCATTGCGCCGTGAACTCTTCTGTCCGGGCAGATGAAAGCTTTTTTAAGATTTTCGGAATCTTTATCCCATTCGCGGCTGCGGACTTTTTCGATATCGCCGGAATAGAGATACCATTCGCCGGTCTTTGTGATTCCGAGGAGAACGGGTTCGAATTTTTCCCTGTCGATGTTTTCCCAAACGGAGGAAACGGACATACAGGAAACGTCATATTCGCTTGAAACTCCGCCGAAAAGCAGAGCAACGGTTTTTTTGTTCATTTATATAAAACCTCTTTTCGAGTCATATTTCAAAGTTTTTAAGGCGAAAAAAAGGGGGGATATTCGCCGCTTCGCGGCGAATATGGAAAAGCAAAAACCTCTTTTCGGTTTTTAA
>CALEPD010000222.1 GCA_937910265.1 uncultured Bacteroidales bacterium | reverse complement strand
GCTGCATAGATAAACCAAAGGGCTGACACCGCCAAATGCCAGCCCTGTTTTTTTTATATCAATGGAAAATTTTATCGGACACCAATAAAAAAAACAATGAAAACAGCGCCCCACACGGATAGAGCGTCAATATGACAGATTAAAACAATTTATTCAAGAAAAATAAAAAATATGAATATTTAATGCAAGAATTGCATTTTTGCTGATACAAATAAGTTGTTTGTTATTTTGTCAAAAAGGGGTTTCTTGTAATTTCACAAGAGATCTCTTTTTGTTTTAAAACACTAGACGGTATTACTATAGGAAATATTCTCCGCAAAGATTGATGTAACGGTAAAAACCGGTACGGAGACACCCTTTTTCCAGGACATTCTTGATATGGGCAGCAACGAACTGAAGGGGTCACTTACAAACCACACTGAGAACAGCATTAAATTGTTCCCAGAAATTGGGGAATGATTTACTCACGACATCTGGTGTTTCAATTTGCAGATCAGGAAACAACAATTTTAACGGAGCAAAAGCCATCGCGATACGATGATCGCCATAAGTACGAACCGGCCGAGTGGGTTTCAATACTGATTTTTTAATACGAAATTCCTTTTCAAGCACCTGAACAGACACACCCATCGCCGACAATTCAGTAGCGACTGCCTCCAAACGGTCGGACTCCTTAAGTCGAAGATTCTCCACTCCACGAAGGTATGCACTAACACCTAAAGCCGCGCATGTGACGGCGATTGTTGGCATCAAATCGGGATAATTACTCAACGAGAAGAACACTCGCGATTCAGGCTTCCCCTCGCCCACTATACGCAGAGAACGGGAATCCCTACGATACGGAGACCTGACCTCTGTGGTTTTGACACCCAGTTTGGCAAAGAAATCAACAACAACAGCATCGCCCTGAACAGAATCGAGGGACATTCCCACCAATCTAATTCGTGTCCCTGGTAAAAATGCGGCCATTTCATAGAAATATGATGCCGAAGACCAATCTTTCTCAATACAGATTGCCTCTCTTAATGGCAGTTTAGCCGGAAACGCACCCACCGACAACATTCCTCCGGTTTTAGTCTTCTTCACCTCAACACCAATATTACAGAGGATTTGTGCGGTCATATCGATATATGGCTTAGATGTAGTCTTCCCCGACATTTTCAAGGTAAGTCCCGAACGCAACGAAGGAGCCACCAACATCAAAGCTGAAACGAACTGACTGCTTAGGGTTGGCTCGACTGTCACCATTTTTCTATCAGGTTCTCCACCCTTAATAAACAAAGGGAAATAGCCTTCCTCTTGATTATAGTTGACATTCAATCCCAGTTGGCGTAATGCATCGACCAATGGCGCAATGGGGCGTTGTTTCAGGCGTTCATCGCCAGTGAGAACAAATGTGCCGGGAGTGATGGCAAGCAGAGCTGTCATGAAGCGCGCGACAGTGCCAGCATTGTTACAATAAAAGGTATTGCTTTTATTTTCACTCAATTGCTTCAACAACCGACGGAGTAATTTGGTATCATCGGAATCGGACAACGAACCCAGTCTAAATGAATTACCGCAAAGGTAGTTGACAATCAACCACCGATTGCTTATACTCTTAGAACCGGGTAGAATAACGTGTATGTCGTTGGTGTCCATAGATTTTATTCGAGACCGTATTGACTGATTTTGCGATACAAAGTACGTTCAGAGATACCCAATTCCATTGCAGCGACCTTACGACGGCCTTCGTTACGCTCCAATGCATCCACAATTGCACGCTTCTCCAATTCCTCCAAAGTCATAATTTCGCGATCTCCGTGCACGGTAGAATTAATCAGTATATCATCCTCGTGCTTGTGCTCAGAAACAGTCTCCGGGGAGATCCACTCATCATCTTCGTTTTCGGCATGACCAAACCATTGCGATTCGTGAATATCCGTAACGGCAGAGGAGACCGTTGTGGAAGGAATGGCGGTAACAGAAATAGGAGCTGACAAAGTATCACCTTGGGCGAATTGTGTCACAACACGTTTCAACTCGTTCAACTCGCTTCTCATCTCGTTTATCATCTGTCCCATTGTCAGGGCCTTAAGCAGCAACTCTCGGTCAGAAATCAGATGAGGGTCGTTACCTCCGTGAGACACAATGGCAGGAAGCATTTCCTCGGGGACATAATTCAGATAACTTTGCAGAATGGGACGTGTGATGGTACGCTCGGTTTCAATTACAGCAATCTGCTCAGTTATATTCTTAAGTTCCCTGATGTTGCCATTCCATGGATACTGCATTAAATATTGTCGAGCCTCTTCATTCAAGAATATGGGGGTAGCTTTGTAGCGTTCAGCCACATCAGACGAAAATTTTCTAAACAAAAGCGGAATGTCGTCTTTGCGTTCCCTTAATGGAGGTATGGTTATGGGGATTTGATTGATACGGTAATATAGATCCTCGCGGAAGCGCCCCTTTTTAACTGCATCGACAATATTGACATTTGTGGCAGCAACAATCCGAACATCAACCTTTACTGGTTGCGAAGCTCCGACAGGGGTGATTTCACCATTTTCAATTACCCTAAGGAGTTTCACCTGCATAGCCAAGGGCAACTCTCCTATTTCATCGAGAAATATGGTACCGCCGCTGGCCTCTTCAAAATATCCCTTTCTATTTTTATCGGCGCCTGTAAAGGAACCTTTTACATGGCCAAACAATTCGCTTTCGATTGTACCCTCAGGGATAGCACCGCAGTTGACAGGAATCAACTTGCGGGATTTTCTGTTAGAAAAATCATGAATAATACGAGAAAAGACATCCTTTCCCACACCGCTCTCTCCGGTAATAAAAATTGAGAGGTCAGTTGGAGCCACTTGTATGGCCTTTTTCAAAGCATCCAAAAACTTGGAGTCATTTCCTACTATTTGGTATTTCCGCATTATGCCGTTTATATCCATGCTATATCTATTTTGCAGTAAGAATCGTAAAAGATTTTATATTGTTCAAGAAACCACACGGTTCATACATTTCCCCAATTCCTTCCTCAGTTCATCCATCTCAAGGCGTTCTGCAACATAAAGCTGCTCTTCTTCCGGCGACTGGGCGTACAGTATTTTCAGCGCATTTTCGTTCATCCTGATTTCGAGCACCTTCATCTTGTATGCAAGGATTGACTCTGCAATGTCCTGAGCCAATTTGCTCTCGATTGAAGGGGTGTATACATTTTTCTTTGCCCAAGTATCGCTTATTTTATACTCCGATTCCATCAATATGGAAAGGGCAAATTCCTTTACTTCCGAATCGTCGTAGGACAAGAAGAAGCGATAGTCGGGGAAAGGTTTGTTATCGACAATACATGATTCATACAAAGATTGAATGCGTTTGTATAACGGATTGGAAAATTCACACTTCCATTCCTGCAACCCATCAAGAATCATATTTGCGATTCGGTATTTATAAAGATCCTCGTCAGCGATGGCATTTACATCAGTACCGGGGAAAATTGTATTGCCATGAGTTATCATCAAGCAAACCAACTTACGTTCCTGCATCTCGGCAGGATTGATGTTGGACATATCTTGATGTGGTGCCTTGTTTGACCGTGTAATGACAGATTGCTCATCGTACTGAACCTGAACATCGGGAGTTACGTCAACGGAGACCGGAGTCGATGTGCCAGCAAGCGTATTCCCTTCGGGGTTGTTGACTGACTGTTGTCCCGCCTTTGATTCCTCTCTCCATTTCTTCTGAAGGTTGCGCTCGATAATATTTGCAAGCTCACGAGCAATTGTGTCCTCGCGCATCTTCAAACTGAATGCGCATTGCTTGACATACTCACTGCGCTCCAAATGGTCAGGAACCAAAGCTATGGTAGAAATAATATCTTTTACAACCTCCGATCTCTTTATAGGGTCGTTGTCAACTCCAGCGAGGAGCACGCGAATCTTGAATGCAACAAAATTCTCCTCGTGGTCTTGGAGATATTGCTGCAATTTTTCCGACCCGTATTTGCGGGCATAGCTGTCGGGGTCATCACCATCAGGGAAAAGGACAACTCTGACATGCATTCCTTCTTCAAAAAGCAAATCGATAGCCTTGAGGGCCGCTTTGACACCCGCAGCATCACCATCGTACAATATGGTAACGTTTGGGGTGTAACGCTTAATCAAACGAACCTGTCCGGCAGTAAGAGCAGTGCCGCATGACGCAACAGTGTTTTCAACACCTGACTGATGCATGGAAACAACATCGACGTTGCCTTCAACCAGATAGCATTTGTCCAATTTGCCTATGGCATTCTTCGCCTGAAAAATGCCATAAAGAACATTTCCCTTGTTATAAATAACGCTATCCGGCGAATTAACATATTTGGGCAGATGCTTATCGTTGGTTAATATTCTCCCACTGAATCCGAGAACTCTGCCGCTGATGGAAAAAATGGGAAACATCACCCTACCACGGAAACGGTCGTATAAACTGCCGTCGTCTCTCATAACTGAAAGACCTGTATCAACCAACGCCTTTTCGGAATAGCCATTGCGTTTGGCATATTCCGAGAAATTGGTCCATTCATCAAGACAGTATCCCAATCCAAATTTCTTGATGATGTCGTCAGTCATACCCCGAGAATGAAAATAACTGAGTCCAATAGCCTTACCCATTTCGTCGTTAAACATCAAGTTCTCAAAGTATTTCTGAGCGAAAGCAGAAATGTGGAAGAGCGCGTCACGTTCATTCCGCTGTTCCTTTTGCTCATCGGTAAGCTTCTCCTCCTCTATCGGGATATTATATTTGTTGGCCAACCAATGCAACGCTTCAGGATAGCTGAAATGCTCGTGCTTCATCAAGAATTTTACGACATCGCCAGCCTCACCGCAACCGAAGCATTTGAAAATGCCTTTTGATGCAGAAACATGAAAAGATGGTGTTTTTTCATTGTGAAACGGACAACATCCAATATGATTGGCTCCCCGTTTTTTCAATGACACAAATTCACCTATTACTTCTTCAATTTGTGCAGTATCAAGTATTCGTTGTATCGTTTGCTGATTAATCATAATAATAATTTGCAACTGCAAAATTACGATTTTTCTGCCAAAATGTCATAACATTTTTACATTTGGGCAAAAAAAAGAGAGCTCAACGATAATTCAAATAGTTTCGTCGGCCACCCAGGACAAAAAACATATGGTGGGTTCTATAAATTCCACATTTTAAAAATTAATCGTTAACATGAGTGAGTCCAATTTTTTCAGCGCTTTAGCCCTTGTTTCGGCATTGGCATTTTTCCGATTGTCAGTCGATTACAATGCACCGCATGATTCACCGCTCGCCTTACTTCGTGCGACGTCCTGTGGAACGCTATCGAAAGTCACTGACTTTCTTCACGCCTTCCGCACGGAAATCTACTCGAAATAAGAACACAGTCTCACTAAAGCAATTTATATAACCCACCATATTTGAAAAAAACATCAGAGTGACGCATACCAATCTAAAAGATGTTGCATACTAAGAGCTTACTCTCCCACCCTTTCTCCCAGCTTTACGAACACACAAACAAGCAGATTCATCAACAAATCTCTGCAAACAGGGATTCGACCTTGCCAACCGATGATTTCATCCTGTAGGTACGGGCCGTTTCCAAACTCTGTCCACTACAACTTTTGAACTTTTCTTCATCAAAACATTGATTTTTGCCATCATCGTTTTGTATCATTGCTTTGGGAATTTGTATATAATGGCCGCTATATTTTACCCAAACATTGGAAAATACAAAAAAAAGATGTATTTTTGCAAAACAATATGAGATATACGATTACGCTATTACTTCTGCTGCTCGTGCCTGGTATTATGGAAGCACACCACGATGTTGACACCACAGTTTCCATCGACCGTGCAAACTTAAATCCCGGGCATCGAATAGATTTTATAGAAAACAAGGGACAATGGAACGAACGGGTGCTTTATCGTGCCGAAACACAGAAAGCTGTAACCTTTGTGGAATCCAATTGTTTCACCATTGTTTTGCGGGCACCGGTTTCCGCTCCCCGTGATCACAATTTCCACCACCAACGACTGTTCAAATATCATGCATACCGATTAAATTTCAACAATTGCCAAGATGCCATTGTAAGCGGACTTGGTAAAAGTGAAACGTACAGCAACTACTACATCGGCAACGACCCCGAAAAATGGGCATCACATGTGGCTCATTATGGGAGTATTGAATACAAAGAAATCTATAAAAGCATCGACTTGCGTGTTTATGGAGCTGAGAATGCCTTAAAATATGAATTCATCATTCATCCGGGAGGTTCACCCGACGATATTTCGATAAGTTACGATGGTGTTCGCAATGTACGTTTCCGCAACAACAACATTGTTATGGAAAGTTCGATTGGCAAGATTATAGAAAGTGAACCTTATGTATATCAGGAAATCGGAGACGACACTGTAGTCATACCAGCCCAATATGTTGTTGAAAAAAATAATATTAAATTTCAATTGGGCCACTACGACACCACACAACCTTTGATAATAGACCCCTACTTGTATTTTTCGACCTACAGCGGCTCAACCGCGGACAACTGGGGCACAACTGCAGCATACGACTCACAGAAAAACACATTCACCGCCGGTATTGTTTTCGGGACAGGTTATCCCACATCGTTAGGTGCCTATGATTCGACCTTCCACGGCAACGCTGATGTAGGTATATTCAAATTCGACACTTCAGGTTCGCAACGCATTTATGCCACATATTTGGGAGGAACCCATGCCGACATGCCCCACAGCATGTATGTCAACGCATTCGACGAGCTGATTATTTTCGGCACAACAGGAAGTATCGACTTCCCCACAAGCGCAAACGCCTATTCGCGCACATTCCAAGGAGGCACAACAGTATCGTACCTCGACTACAGCAACTCGTACACCGAAGACTACTACAAAAACATATACTACCCTAATGGTAGCGACATATTTATAAGTCGCTTCAGTAGCGACGGCACCCAACTTCAAGCATCGACTTATATAGGGGGAAACGGTAACGACGGACTCAACTACAAAGAGCATTTCAATGCTAACCAATGGATTACCGTAATGGACGGCAACGATTCGTTATACTACAACTACGGTGATGGAGCCCGCGGAGAAATCATAACCGATGACCTGAACAACATTTACCTTGGCAGTACAACCATGTCGCACGACTTCCCAACCACTCCAAACTGCATACAATCGAACTTCGGTGGCGGAGACCAAGACGGAATTGTGCTGAAAATAGACTACAATCTCAGCAACCTACTTTGGAGCACCTACATGGGAGGAGCTGGCGACGATGCCGTATATTCCATTGACGTTGACCAAGAATACAACTTACTGGTATGCGGAGGCACCAATTCAACCAATTTCCCCACTACCAGCAGCAGCTATCATCCCGCCATGTATGGAGGTTCGGCAGATGGCTTTGTTGCAAAAATTGCATACAACGGAAACAGCCTCATGTCGTCGACATACTATGGATCGATTGAGTATGACCAATGTTACTTTGTTCGTTGCGGAGGAAGCAATGACGTATTTATTTTCGGACAGACAAAAGCATTGGGCAGCACATTGATATACAATGCAAACTACAACACACCCAACAGCGGGCAGTTCTTAGCCCGACTCGCACCGAATTTAGACACACTTCGATGGAGTACGGTATTCGGGACCGGCAACGGCTCTCCCAACATTTCACCGACAGCATTCGGGGCTGACATTTGCGACAGGGTATACGCAGTGGGGTGGGGACGTGACTTTGTGGGATACAACAATGTACAATGGCAAACTGCCGGAACCTATGGAATGGAGATAACCAACGACGCATTCCAGACAACCACAGACGGTCAAGATTTCTACATCATTGCCATATCCGCAGATGCCAGTACCCTTGACTACGCCACATTTTTCGGTGAGCTCCATACCAACGCAAGCGGTTCCGGAGGTGGCGACCACGTTGACGGAGGCACAAGCCGTTTCGACAAACTTGCCACGCTATACCAATCAGTGTGTGGAGGTTGCGGTGGAAGCGACCTATTTCCCACCACCACATGGGCCTGGAGTCAATCGAACAACAGCACCAATTGCAACAACGCACTTTTCCGTTTCAACATACACAACGACTTCCCCGTTGCTGAATTCGCATCGGTACCTGTGGGATGTGTTCCCTATACCATCAATTT
>CALEPD010000221.1 GCA_937910265.1 uncultured Bacteroidales bacterium | reverse complement strand
ATGTAATCTCAGCACCACAAGAACCGCCCCTTTCCAATATAACAAGGATTAAGACACCCCCGCAAGTTGCATGTTGTCTTTTGCCAGGAGGAACCGCCCCTTTCCAATATAACAAGGATTAAGACCAACGACTATCAGTTCGGCCCTCCAGCACCGAACCGCCCCTTTCCAATATAACAAGGATTAAGACTCTATGATGTGGTCTATCTCGTCATCTTCTTCAAGAGAACCGCCCCTTTCCAATACAACAAGGATTAAGACGACAAGTTGACCAATATGGACTGTAGTTTCTCTGGAACCGCCCCTTTCCAATACAACAAGGATTAAGACTCAATGTCAAAGCCTTTAAGTAGTACACGCTCCATAGAACCGCCCCTTTCCAATACAACAAGGATTAAGACAAGAATGGCTTTTTTTAGGCTTTCACGTCCATAGAACCGCCCCTTTCCAATACAACAAGGATTAAGACTAAACATTTATTTAAGCACTTTATTTAACAGAACCGCCCCTTTCCAATACAACAAGGATTAAGACAGAATAGCTTCTATTCTTTCATTACCATCTATGAAGGTGAACCGCCCCTTTCCAATACAACAAGGATTAAGACACCACAAGGTCACCCGTAACTGTTCCTCCACTTGAACCGCCCCTTTCCAATACAACAAGGATTAGAACAGCATCGGTATCAATATTATGTTTATTAAGAAATGGAACCGTCCCTTTCCAATACAACAATGACAGGGGATTGTTGGTGGCATGGTTTCAACACATCAATTGCATGGGCAATTGATGGCAAATAATATTTGAATATTGTTGATTGTTGTATGCCTGTGCAACAATCGTAGCGGTGTTGACGTTGACCCGGTATAATTCACTATAAATTGTCTTTATGAAACATCCTTCACTTTTCGAACGCCTTTGTGGCGAACTTACCTTGCTCGAAGCATGGAAGATGGTAAAAGCCAAGAATACGGCGGGAGGCATCGATGGTTTTTCGGTGCGTCAGTACGACGAGGATATTGGCAATCATCTTGCCGAAATCATTACTGAACTGCGGGCTGGCAAGTGGGAGCCTTATCCCTACCTGCGGGTTGAGATACCGAAGAGCAATAACGAAAAACGTCGTTTGGGTTTGCTGTCGGTCAAGGATAAAATCGTGCAGCAAGCCATACTCAATCTCATCCATCCACGGCTCGATTGTCTGTTTCTCAACAACAGTTACGGCTACAGGCCCGGCAAGGGCCCGGTGAAGGCTGTCAACCGCACACGCGATTTTATGCTTACCATTCGCGACGGATGGGTGTTGCGTCTGGATGTCGATAATTTCTTCGATACCGTGAACCACGAGATTCTTTTCGGTCGCCTGGCTCATTATATAAATGATGAAGAAATGTGCCGATTGGTGCATTTGTGTGTTACCATGGGCAATGTGAGCCGAAACGACAAATGGCTCGACAATAAGGCGGGTTTGCCGCAGGGCGCTTTGCTGTCGCCGCTGTTGGGGCTGATGCGGAAGAAGTTCTTGATCCGCGTGGTGACGGCGCCCTCCTACGACTGCCGGTTCCCGGACGAGGACACGCGCTATGTCCGTTATGCCGACGATTTTGTGCTGTTTGCCACAAATGAGGACGAGGCCCGTATGTGGGCCGGCCAAATAGCCACCTTTCTACAGTCGCGCTTGCAGCTTGCCTTAAACCAGCCTTACCACATCGCTCCGTGTAGCGAAGGGTTCGAGTTTCTTGGCATACGCATAAAGGATACTGGTTATTCACTCTCCGATAAGAAACTGCATGACTTGACGCAGCGCATCGGGGCTTTCGGCTTCGATGCCAATGGTGTGTTGGATGCTTCGAGCATAAAATCGTACTCGGGCATCAAAAACTACTACGGCAGACTTCTACCGCAGGCGTTGCTTAAGCAGTTTGACGACTTGTTGGTGCAACGATTGAAACAGCTGGTGGCCGAACACCATGATGCCATTGCCAACAAGTCGGTGCTTGAGGCATCGGTCGGTACAATCGATTTTATGTCGGACGAATGCATATTGAATAAGAAGGAATTGTGTCGGTCGGTTGTCGAGGCATATCTCAAGGCATCGGCCAACGGCAGTGCAATCTCTCCCGCCGAACAGAACCGGCGCATCGTGACCAAGCGCAAGGTTGAGTTTCACCGCCGCGAGGCGGAAGGGGCGGAGTTGATCCTCAACACGCCGGGTACGTTTCTTTCGGTGGCAGGTGGCAGTGTGCTGGTGAAGAAACAAAATGCTGTCCTTTCCAAACATCCGTTGTCGGCGTTGCGTCATATCACGGTGCTCACCCGCGGCGTGTCGCTGTCGTCGAACATGGTAGACGTGTGTGTGGAGCATAAGATTCCTATCGATTTCTTCGACGGTAGTGGCAAGCACAAGGCTTCGGTGCTTGCGCCCAAATATATGGAGGCAACGCTATGGGGCAAGCAGGCTGCCATGGCTGATGTGATGCGCTTTGAACTGGGACGGCGTATTCTTGTGGGCAAGGTCCGCAATCAGCTCAATCTGGTCAAATATTACGACAAATACCACAGTCGTGACGACCATGCTTTGGCTCAAACGGCAGCCAACACCATCGCTTTGCTCGACCAATGGCTTGAACAGCTGAAAGGTATAGATTTCGTCGACAACTATCGCGAGGCACTCATGGCGGTTGAGGCGCAGTCGGCATCGGTTTACTGGCAGTACATCCGTACCCTTGTGGCCGACGACGGCGTGGGTTTTGAACAACGTGTGCGGCAGGGAGCCACCGACCTCTTCAACGCCATGCTCAACTATGGCTATGCGTTGTTGTATGCCAGGGTATGGCAGGCGTTGCTCGCAGCCAAACTCAACCCCTACCACAGCGTGATACATGTGCGTCAGCAAGGCAAGCCTACGTTGGTGTTCGATGTGGTGGAACTGTTCCGTGCACAGGCTGTTGACCGTGTCGTGGTGTCGATGGTGCAGAAACATCTGCCTTTGCACATCACGCAAGGCAAGCTCTCGGCCGATACCCGAGCCATGTTGGCAAAAAACATCATCGAGCGTTTCAACCGCTACGAGAAGTATCGTGGCGAAGAGATGCTTTTCAGTCAAATTATTCACCGTCAGGCATCCGAATTGGCTCGCACTGTTGAATCGGGCGCCACCTTCAAACCCTATATTGGCAAATGGTAAAAACATACAGCAACCGTACACGTAAGACTCTTGTTGTGGTGGCATACGACATTGTGAGTGACAAGCGGCGCAACAAAATGGTTAAATTTCTCGAACAGTATGGCAAGCGAATCAATTACAGTGTGTTCGAGTGCCTGGTGTTAAAGTCGCAATTAAAGTCTTTTATCATGCAGGTGGACCAATTGATTCTGCCCGAGTGCGACCAAGTGGTCTGCTATAATGTCTGTGTCGACTGTTATTCAAAAACGCACTATTTCCCCACTCCCAAGCCTCCCCATTCGGTAGCTGTAGTGGTGTAGTTGCAGTCATGCTCACCTCGTATATATGCCAAAAACATTTGCGAACTTTTTTGTTTTTGCTATTGTGTTGAAAATAAGCAATATGATGTGAAATGAGGCAAAAACCCCATTTCCAAAAAGTTCGCAAATGTACTTTTGTGGCATTTGGGGCAAATCTGTTGCGAACTTTTTAATTTTTGTCTAAAAACAGATATTGAAAATCAGTGGGTTACAATTGTTAAAAATAGCAAATCTTCGCGAAAGTGCGAAAACGGGCAAAAGTGCAAAACATTTGCGAAGATTTTATTGTATTGATGTACAGTGTAATGC
>CALEPD010000220.1 GCA_937910265.1 uncultured Bacteroidales bacterium | reverse complement strand
CGAACAGATATAGGCCAGGAAGGGTACACTACCGAATGCCATCTGGAAGACATTGGGCAGGGTGATGAAAACATTTTTCCCGTCAGGAAACAGTGCCGGGTTCAAGGTATTGGCTTGTGGCGTGCCTATCGAGTTGTAGAACAAGGCATTTTCGGAGCTGCTTTGTGCTGTTGCGGTAAATTGGAATACCAGTACGGCAAAGCAGCATATGATTAAACGTTTTGCATTCATGGTATGTTTTATTTGTTGTTTAATTATTTCCTTAAATGATAAATTGTGCAGTGCAAACTGAATTGCAAAAATACGATTTTTTTTCGGATATGGCTTATATGTGTGTCTTTAAGTATATTAGTGCCAACGTACATTTATTGTATCGTAAGTCTGTCGTATTTGCCCCAAAAGACTACAGTGAGATTACTCTCCGCCAAACTCCATCAGGAACGCTTTGATGAAGTTGTCAATCTTGCCGTCCATTACACCTGTCACATCGCCAGTCTGGTAGTTGGTGCGGTGGTCCTTAACCCTACGGTCGTCCATTACGTAACTGCGGATTTGACTTCCCCATTCAATTTTCTTTTGGTTGGCTTTGATTTTTGCCTGTTCCTCCATACGGTGCTTCATCTCACGGTCGTAGAGTTGCGAACGAAGGAGTCGCATGGCATTTTCCTTGTTTTTGGGTTGGTCTCTGGTTTCGGTGTTTTCAATCAATATTTCCTCTTCCTCTCCAGTGTAGGGGTCCTTGTATTGGTAGCGGAGGCGTACACCGCTTTCCACTTTGTTTACATTCTGTCCGCCGGCACCACCGCTGCGGAAAGTGTCCCAACTGAGTTTCGACATGTCGATAACAACATCGATCGTATCGTCAACAAGGGGGGTGACACTGACGCTGGCAAACGAGGTCATGCGTTTGCCTTGGGCATTGAAGGGACTTACGCGTACCAGTCGGTGCACACCGGTTTCGCTCTTGAGGTATCCGAATGCAAAGTCTCCCTCTATCTGCATGGTGACGCTTTTTATTCCCGCACCATCACCGTCAAGACTGTTCGATATGACTACTTTGTAGTTGTTACGCTCCGCATAGCGGATGTACATACGCATGAGCATCTCTGCCCAGTCTTGTGCTTCCACACCGCCGGCACCGGCATTGATTGATAGTACTGCGTCGAAACTGTCGCTTTCATTGCGGAGCATATTCTTGAATTCCAAATCTTCAACCAACTTCTGTGTGTTGGCAATCTGGATCAAAATCTCCTCTTCAGTGGCATCGCCGCTGTCGAAAAATTCGCCAAGCACAACCAAGTCGTCGCAACTGGTTTGTACTTCTTGGAAAGCGGTAACCCATACTTTTTTCTGGTTGATGCCTTTCACTACCTTTTGTGCTTCTTTGGGGTCGTCCCAGAAATTGGCAACCAAGGTTTTCTTTTCTTCTTCAGAAATCCATTCCTGAAGTGATTCTATATTGAGGAAGTTTTTCAACTGCTCGGTACGAAGGGTGAGGTCTTTTATTGATTCACTGATAGTCATGGTAAATTGTTCAAATATGTTGGGTTATTGGGTGTGTGTGTTTTTTGTTGCTATATTCTATTCCAGTTTTTCAGTATGATGATGATGTCGTTGGTGGGGTGGTAGTCCGATGCGTATGCTATGTCGAGCCGTTCTCTGTCGGGGTTCTTTATTTTGGGCATTCTGTCTTTTGTGCGGAAAATACCCTTCTTGAGATAGGGGAGAGGAGTCTCGTTGGGGCCTATGGTTCGTGGTGTGGATTCGGCATATCTTGAATATCCTACCCATGTTTTTTTACCTATGATTGTTGCGATACAGTCGGCAAAGTAACGCCCTTTCCTTTGTTGGAACCAGAATAAAATAGGAGAAACGATTATCAAAGCAAAGCTGCTTGCCACATCGATTATTCTTTTAAGTCGGCGGTTTGTTGGGGTTGATATGCTGTTGCAGTCTTCGTTGTATATGTCTTCGGGCGACCCGATGTAGTTGCTTCCGATAAGTACATTGTCGTTTGCCGGAGCGATGCGGAAGGCAACACCCTTGCCCTGCAACTGCTCCCATTGGTCCAAAATGTCGGCAATGGCGATATCTTTGCTGCAGTATACAATCTCATCGATGTTTTTGGGCACATCTTTCAGTATATGGTCGGAACCCTGTATGCATCGGGCCTCTATTCCCAGGTTCCCGAATAGTTGCAACACACGGTTCTGCTCGTCGTTACTGCCGATAACCAAGTATCTTCTTCTTTTCGAACGTTGCTTTTTGTTCGGGAAAGGCAACGTGTTGATCAACGCCCTGATACCAAGGGTCGACACAATTGTCCAAAGGGAGCCGAACAATACGATTGCACGCGAAAAACGCATGGTTTCGTCCAGCATCGAGTAGAAAATGAGCAATGCGCATGCTCCCAATCCCATGCCTTTTACTATGCGGCCCGGACGTACGGGCTTGTCGTATCCGCCGCACAGGAATGTGGCCAGCATCAGTGTCAGTATGTATAGCGGTATGATGGTATAGGTATAGTGGCTTGGGTAATAATTGAGGTTTGAAGCGTGGTATGTCGCCCATAGGTATTTAATGGCGTAGAAACCGCCGAACGACACCATGAAGTCGAGTAGGGGAAGGGCCATCTTGGTGGCGATGCGGTAGATGCATGCCAATGTCGCTTTGAGTACAATGCCTATTTTGATTAGCAGTGTGAACAACTTACCTTGCGATTCGCTGAAATAGTGTTGGGCGAATATGATCATGGCGTTGTAGAATGCCTTGACGTAATTCATCGATCCTTTCTTTGTGCATTCGCCCTTATAGTGCAGTATGCGTGCCGTAGGCATGTAATAGTTCTTGAACCCTGCCAGTTTTATCCTCCATGAGTAGTCTATATCTTCCCCATACATGAAATAGCTCTCGTCGAGATGCCCTATTTTCTCATATGCGCTCCGGCTTATCATGAGGAATGCACCCGGAAGAATGTCTATCTCCACAGTCTCGTCGTCGGGCAGATGTCCCATATAGTAGGCTGAGATGTTTTTGTGGTGGGGGAATAGGTTGATGAGTCCGCTGATTTTGTAGAACGAGGCTTGCGGTGAGGGGAAACCTCGTTTACTCTCTTTTAGGAATAAACCCGTCCCGTTCACCATTCTCACACTCAGTCCGCCGCAGTCGGCATGACTCTTGTAAAATTCAATACATTTGACGAAGGTGTCCTTTTCTACCAAGGTGTCGGGATTGAGCAACAGCAGATAGTCTCCTGTGGCCAGTTCCAGGGCTTGGTTGTTAGCCTTGGCAAATCCGGGGTTGTCTACATTGGCAATCAAGGTCACTTGCGGATAATGCTCGCGTATCCATTCCACCGAACCGTCGGTCGAATTGTTGTCAACTACAAAAACCTCTATCTCTATATTGTCACCAGATATGGCTGTGTCCGAATCATACACCGAATCCAGGCACTGCGATATAAAGTGCTTGACATTGAAGTTTACTATTATGACAGACAGTTTCATGTATGGCCGATTCGGAAATTAGTGAGCGTATATTTCGGGGCAACCTGGTGTGTAGTAAGCGGCAACGAAGGCAACCACTATCAAGGCAAATTTCACCCATGAGAAACGGTTTTGCTCATGGTCGAATAGGATGCTGACGCTGACATGCAGCAGAATGCCCACTACGGCACCCATGACAATCGACTGCAGTACATGGTCGTGCGGCATACAGAAAGTGTTGAATATCGACCCCAGCGGAGTCATGATGCCAAAGAGGAATAGCAACAGAAGCGATTTCAGTGTGGAGTATCCATTGCTGATAAACAAACCCACCATAACTACTGTTATCGGCAGGTTGTGAAGTACAATGCCGTACAACAATCCCTGGTGTATCTCATCACCATGGCCCACAAGTGGCATACCCTCCAGGAAGGCATGCACACACAATCCTATCATCAAACCCATGATGGGGTGATGGTGATGTTCCGAGCCGCATTGCGCACAATGGTTGTGCCCGTGTTCCACACCATGAGTCATATGCTCCAGCAACAGTTGTATGATAAATCCCAAAAGCACGGCCGCACCCACCTTGAAATGACGCGTGGGGGTCTCAAATCCTTCGAGGAAAATATGGGGGACAAGGTTGATAAAACAGCTCGCAAACAGAAATGCACCGCCAAAAACAGACATGTAATCGATAAAACGACGTGATATTTTTTTTCTGCCGGGCAATAACACTCCGCAAATCA
>CALEPD010000219.1 GCA_937910265.1 uncultured Bacteroidales bacterium | reverse complement strand
TTTCCTACAACTGTTGCACTCAACAAGCTCTACTACTTCATGCCGTACCTCTCTGGAAAAGGCATTCGCGATCTTTACTATATCAAGATTGCTCGACTTGGCTATCGCAAGGAAGGCCAAGAAAATGAGGACAAAAATGATCTACGGCTTGTGTTTGAGATTGAGCGTGTCGGTCAGTTATTCGAAGACTACCAGAAAGTGCAACTTGAAATTTGGCGTACGTTTACTGATACAACAATTGATAAACTTCTAAGTAAAAATAGTTTAATAAGCTCAGGGAAAACTAATAAAAAGCAAACATGTTGGGCAAAATGAATAACTTAGAGAATGTTATTGATAGAGTGTAAATGGTATTTGGTCTTATACTCGTAAAAAATAATTAGGTTGTACAATGACAAAAGAAGAATTAATACAGAAATTGATATTAAAGAAACAAGCACCGTTCCTTTTTTTAGGTTCGGGGTTTTCTCGCCACTATATAAATACCCCTGATTGGCGTGGTATTCTCGAAATGTTTGCGCCTAAACATATTAATCAGTATTTCTCTGTGCTTGATACGGATAGTCTGCCTACAATTGCTACACATATAGCAAAAGATCTAACAACTGATTTTTGGAGCCTACCAGAAACGGATGAAACCAAAAAGAAATATGCAGATGACATAACTGATCAAAGTGTATTACTCAAAATTAAAATTGCTGATTATTTAAAGTCGAAGTCACTGGAAGACTTTCCACCTCAATATGCAGATGAAATCAAATTGCTTAAGAATCCTTGTATTGATGGCATGTTGGCGATTAATTTTAAAATGTGGAATTTATAGAACCCACCTTAATTCTGTTCAATCAATGTCCAAGTTGATTTGTGGTATAATAATAATGATAAAATTGAGTTATATAGGAGGATTCTATAAATTGATTTCGTGATATTTTTGTAGTCCTGCCGCGTGGCTGTCTCTGTGGAAAGAAAGTATATAAATGGTTGTTTTTCTAACTGATAAGCATTAAGATATATTAAACAAAAGAAACGCCAGAATGGCTATATTGTTAATGTTGTAACAAAAATAACAGCAGTAGTCGTATAAATAGAATACACTTGTAATTATTGTTTTTATAAACAACTTTGAGATGAATACAAAATATCTGTATATATTCTTTTTGGTATTTGTAATGCTTGCCTCTGGAAAGCAACTTCAGGCGCAGAGTCAGAAGGTTGTCAAGGGAACTGTTGTCAATGGCGACACTATTCCGTTGTACGATTTGAAAGAAGTTGTCATCTACAGCCGTTTCGGCTACCTCACCCCTGACGAGATAAGGAAAAATCAGAGGTTGATTCGCAATGTCAAGAAGACGCTCCCTTACGCCAAATTGGCACGTAATCGACTGGCTCAGTTGGATGCGCAGGTGCTTGGTATGTCTGAAAAGGAGCGCAAGTTGGCCATGAAGCAGGCCGAAAAGGATATTACGTCTGAGTTTAGTGATGAGCTCAAGCGGCTCACAATCTCCCAGGGAAAGGTGCTGCTTAAATTAATCGACCGCGAAACCGGTCGAACTTCGTACGTTCTCGTCAATGAGTTGCGCGGTAAGCTGCGTGCGGGATTTTATCAGACCTTTGCGCGAATTTTCGGCTATAACCTCAAATCGCGATTCAATCCTCAAGAGGACAAGTACGACAATTTGATTGAACGCACTGTGTTGTCAATCGAAGCAGGTATCATATAAGGTAGTGCATATTTATGTCGGAATCAACTAACAACATTGGTTTTTGTTTCTTATCATCAGTTCCGCTCAGGTTAGAGCCCTCCGACCGGGCAGAAATGGTCGACCAATTCCTTTTTGCCGATACATTCGACCTTCTCGAAGTAAAGGAAAAATGGACTTTTGTCCGCTCCCACTACGACGGATATGAGGGGTGGATTGATAACAAGCAGTATAAGGTGTTGAATGATAGTCAGTATAAGGAGGTTGAAGGCTGGCCGGCAAAAGGTAATTGTGGAGGCTCCATACAAATCGACGGTGTATATGTACCTGTGCCGGTGGGAGCAAAGTATCCTGTCGGGCGTTTGGGCACATTCTCCTTCTGTGGCATGCAGATTACTGCAATGCAGGTCGACTCCGATGATTCGCTCCTTGCAACAGCATTCAGCTTTCTGCGTACCCCGTATTTGTGGGGTGGCAAGACTTTTGGAGGAATTGATTGTTCCGGATTTGTTCAGGTGGTGTTCCGTGCGCATGGTATTCACCTGTTGCGCGATGCGTCACAGCAAGTGGGGCAGGGATGTGCTGTCAATAATCTCGAAGAGGCTCTTCCGTGCGATTTATGCTTCTTTTCCAACGATTCGGGTAAGGTTATACATGTAGGTATATATATCGGCGACAACCGTATAATCCATGCTTCCGGCATGGTTCGGGTTGATGAGTTGGCTCCCGATGGCATATACAACAGCGAAACAAACCTCCGCACACATACGCTCTGTGCCATCCGCCGCATGAGCCAAAATGGATAGCAGTCAATTCTGAAGTCCAATGGTTGAACGCAGAGCACCTCGTTGTATAATGCTTCGGTGATACTGTCAGTCAAGCAATAAAAATAAAGCGCCGCATTTGCGGCGCTTTTATTACGTTTGTACACCAATTGTTATTTGGGTGTGGAAATTACCAAGTAACGGGTTTGGTTCCAGAATTTCACAGGGTCAAGGATGCGGAGGTATGATACAACCTTGTCGTCATTCTCATCCATAACCAATTCGTATGAGCTTTCGGGGTGAGTCGAAATCACTTTGGCTTTCTTGAGATTAATGGTTATTGTGGTGACTTTTGTTTTGTCAATCATGGTGAATTTTGAGGTTTCCATCTCGGTGCTGGTGCTTTGACGTTTGCCAATGCCGATGAATCCGCCTGATTTGTTTACGATTCCGGCTTCACTGAGATCTTTGAAGCTGCCAACGATGAAGTATGCACGGTTGGCTTCGGCGGTTTGTTGTTCAATGATGGCCTCTTTTTCCTTGTTCGATGCAGTGAGGTCGGAAACATCTTGGTTGAGGTTTTTGATGATTACCTTGCTGCCTTCAAGCTCGCGCATCAAATCAGCGATTTGCGACTCTTGGCTTGCCATGCGTTCTTCAAGACGGGCTACAAACTCTTGGAGTCGGGTGTTCTCTTTCCCTAATGAACTGATGCGGGCATTCAGCTCGCTGATTTTTTTCTTATTGGATTCAAGCATTGATTCAATAGAGGAAATCTGTTCGTTGATTTCACCCTTCATGTTGCCATTACTCTCGACATTGTTACGTTTCATCTCCTGAACTTTGCCGTATTTGGCTGAAATCACTGCCAAATTCTCTTCGATCTGATTCAGCATCTCAAATAATGCATCAATTTCTCCATCTTTTGTGTCAACAACTTGTTGCAAAGAGTCGTTTGTGCGCTGCATCGCTTCGATTTCGGAATTGTTACACGAAGTGATCATGATGCCTCCGAGGGCAACTGCCACCAAAAGTAAGATCTTTTTCATTGTTCGTTTTTTTATATTTATAATAATTAAATTCAAATGTAGACGTTATTGTTACGTTTTAACGCACAGTAATTCTATGAAAAAACGTAGAAAGGACACTTTTATTGTACTTTACAAATCCATAATGTGTGAAAGATATATTAAAGTTGCTTAAAAATATGATTAAACGAAACCTTTTTTTCAAAACCATTGCCATCATGACTCTCATGAACACCAATTCAGTTGCACAAGGCCAAGACGGAAACCCGCTCCTCGAAAAATGGAGTACTCCATTTGGCACGCCGCCATTCAGTCAGATAAAGAACGAACACTATGAGCCGGCTATCAAAGCTGCTATCAAAGAGGCAGAGAAAAATATCAATTCCATTGTAAATCAGAAGGAGAAACCTTCGTTCGAAAATACCATTTTGGCCTTGGAAAAGGCTTCCGAGACACTCGACCGCGTAACAGGTGTTTTGTTTCCTCTCAACAGCTGTCATACCGATCCTGAAATGCAGAAGATTGTGATGGATATTTCACCAGAGCTGACCCGCTATAGCAATAGCGTCTCGATGAATGTCAAGTTGTTCGAAAGGGTGAAGGCTCTGTATGACCAGCGTCAGTCTCTCAATCTCAACACCGAGCAACTCTCTCTGCTTGAGAAATATTACAAGAGTTTCGAGCGTAACGGCGTCAACTTGGAAAAGAAGGAAAAGAAGCAGTTCGCCCAGAATTCAGAAAAGCTGTCTCAATTGTCACAACAATTCAATCAGAATGTTTTGGCCGACAACAACAATTATGTACTGCATATAACCAAAGAAGAGGATTTGAGCGGCCTTCCCGAAAATGCAATTGCCGCCGCTCGTGAGGAGGCTCAAAGCCGCAATTTGGAGGGTTGGGTGTTTACTTTGGCCTATCCCTCGTTTGGCCCTTTCATGACTTATGCCGACAACCGAAGCTTGCGTGAGCAGCTCTGGAAGGCATACAACAGCCGAGGTAACAGGGGTAATGAAAACGATAATAATGAAATTATCCGTGAAATGACCTTCTTGAGATACCAGCAGGCTCAGATGTTGGGCTATCGTACCTACAGCGATTTTGTGCTGAGCGATAGAATGGCACAATCTACCGAAAATCTCAACGACTTCATGAAACAACTCATAGAGGCGTCGTTTCCGATGGCAAAAAGCGATTTGATTGCCGTTCAGCGTTATGCCGCCGCACAAGGGGCGGAAATGCCTTTGCAACGCTGGGACTTCTCTTATTATAGTGAAAAGCTTAAGAAGGAGAAATATGACTTCGATGCAGAATTATTGCGACCCTATTTCCAACTGTCGAAGGTCCGTCAGGGTATTTTCGACCTCTACAATAAATTGTATGGATTGACTTTCGTTGAAAATAATACTATCGAAAAATATCATCCTGACGTAACTGTCTACGAAGTGTATGATGGTGCGAAGTTCATGGGCATTTTGTATATGGATATGCATCCCCGGCCCAGCAAAAGAAGCGGTGCTTGGATGACCAGTTTCCGCGACCAAAGCAACGTCAATGGCAATCAAATCCGTCCGTTGATTCAGGTTGTCTGCAATTTCTCCAAACCTGTCGGCGACACTCCAGCCTTGCTGAGCTATGATGAGGTGGAAACCTTTATGCACGAATTTGGACATGCCATGCACGGTATGTTGAGCGAATGCACCTATACTTCAATCAGTGGCACCAGCGTGAAACGCGACTTTGTCGAACTTCCCTCTCAAGTCATGGAGAATTGGTGCTCCGAACCCCAGTTCCTCAACACCTTCGCAAAACATTACCAAACCAATGACACCATACCTGCCGAATATATCAAGAAGATTAAAGAGAGCGAAAACTACCTTGCAGGTTACCTCTGTGTGCGACAGCTCAGTCTTGGACTTGCCGACTTGGCATTCCATTCCATTACCCAACCTATCGAGGGCAGGATGGAGGATTTCGAGCGCAAGAGCATGCTCGAGGTGCTTCCTCCAGTTGAGGGTTGCAACACCAGCACAGCATTCACCCATATTTTTGCCGGTGGATATGCTTCAGGATATTACGGATATAAATGGGCGGAAGTGTTGGACGCCGACGTCTTCAGTGTGTTTAAGAAGAATGGCATTTTCGACAAGGCTACAGCTCAGAAATTCAGAAGCGAAATTCTTTCAAAAGGTGGCACCCAGCATCCCTCAATCTTGTTCCGCAATTTCAAGGGACGCGATCCGAATGTCGATGCTTTGATGAGACGCAGCGGATTTATAGTCGATCATGTAAATGACAAAGATAAATTGGTGCCGGTTAACCGCTAACCGACAGTATTCGGCATGAAAGCCGTGTGTGGGGAGCCTGTTGGTTGTGCGACGGTCCGAAACAGCGATTCATCGAATTGTGTGGACTTGACTTCACAACTGCGAATTGTAATAATGTTGAATATATAAACCTACTTTTATTATGAATGATACATACGCAAAATCTATAATCAAAATATTTGCTAACAATCCGTTCGACAGTTTTAATTACAAACAGATAGCTTCCCGTGTTGGTGCTCGCGACAAGGCAGGGCGTCAGTTGGTTTCCGACACCATCCTCGATTTGGCTGAGGCGAAGATTCTGATTGCTGATGTCAATAACAAAGGAAAGTATAAAATCAATCCGAAGAGTATCGACGACGATTTGCTTCCGCAAAACCACATTGTCGGAACCATCGACATGAAAAGGGGAGGCAAGGCCTATGTCATACCTTCCGATGGCTGTGGCGATGACATCCAAATAGCCCCCAACAATACCAAACATGCATTGCATGGCGATACGGTAAAGGTCTTGAAGTTTCCCAAGCGGAAATTGCATAAGCCAGAAGGACAGGTGATTGAGATTATACAACGTGCAAAAACTCGCTTCGTGGGATGTATCCAAAAACAAGAGCGTTTTGCCTTTATGGTCAGCGACAATAAGTCTATGCCGGTCGATATATTCATTCCGCTTACCGATTTGTCGGGCGCGGAAGATGGCGAAAAAGTGCTTGTGGAGATGACCGACTGGCCCGAGCGCATGAACAATCCTGTCGGAAAGGTGGTTGCCCGTCTCGGTGCCCCGGGTGAGAACAATGTGGAGATGCAGTCAATACTGGCGGAATACGATTTCCCACTTGAATTCTCCCGTGAGGCGGAGCGCGAGGCTGAACGTATTGGTGAACCTGGAAATAAGGATTTTCAGTCGCGTCGCGACTTTCGTGATACACTTACATTCACCATCGACCCCGCCGATGCCAAGGACTTTGATGACGCACTGTCGTTGAAACCTCTCCCCAACGGAAACTACGAGGTAGGTGTGCATATTGCCGATGTGTCGCATTATGTCAAACCCGGCACGGCCATCGACAGGGAAGCCTACTCCCGTGGCACAAGTGTCTATCTTGTCGACCGTACCATTCCCATGCTTCCGGAAAAACTATGCAATGGAGTATGCTCCCTTCGTCCTAACGAGGACAAGTTGACATTCAGCGTTGTTATGGAAATGACTCCCAAGGCCGAAGTTGTCAACAAATGGTTTGGTAAGGCTGTCATTAACTCGGATAAGCGCTATGCTTACGAAGAGGCCCAAGCGTTCATCGATAACAATACTGCAAACGACGAATCCGGCAAGGCAGTACTCACAATGCACAATCTTGCAACAATACTTAGGAATGCACGATACAAAGATGGTGCCATTAATTTCGAAAGCAAGGAGGTGAAATTTCATCTCGACGAAAATGCCAAGCCTATTGGAGTCTACATCAAGGAGCAGAAAGAGGCTAACTGGTTGGTTGAGGAATTCATGCTTTTGGCCAACCGTGTTGTGGCTGAATACGTCGGCAAAAGCAAGACTTTCGTTTTCCGTGTGCATGATGAACCCAATCCCGAAAAACTAACCACCTTTGTTGAGTTTGTCCAGAAATTGGGATTTAAGATGAGGGTGGGCTCCCGCAAGCAGCTTGCCGATTCATACAACCAGCTTTTCTCCGAAATCGCAGGCAGGGGAGAGGAGAACATGATCGATAGCATTGCAATCCGAACAATGAGTAAAGCGGTATATAGTACCGAAAACATAGGCCACTACGGACTGGGTTTTGCTTACTATACTCATTTCACTTCCCCCATACGTCGATATCCCGACCTTATGGTTCATCGTCTTTTGGAGCAGTATCTTCAAAAAGCTCCATCTGTGAATGCTGACGAGTATGAGGATTATTGCAGGCATTGTTCCGTTATGGAGAAAAAGGCTGCCGATGCCGAACGGGCCAGCGTAAAGTACAAACAGGCTGAATTCCTTAATGATAAAATCGGACAAGTGTTTTCCGCACTTATATCGGGCGTGAGCAAATGGGGCATATATGCTGAAATTGAGGGTAATAAATGCGAGGGTATGATCCCCATAGGTAGCCTGCAGGGCGATTACTATATGTTGGACGAGGATAATTACCAAGTAATCGGACGTCGCTATGGCCGTTGCTTCAAACTGGGCTATCCCGTTACAATCAGAGTCAAGTCTGTGGATATGATGAAAAAACAAATCGATTTCGAGTTGGTTGATTTACCTGATGTTCAGTCTGAAAGTCCCCGCAAAAAAAAGCGGGGAGGCAAGGCTAAATCCGTGTCGACCAAACCTGCTAAATCAAAAAGCCCTAAACGCACAAAAACAAATAGCAAAAAACAGAAAAAAAAATCGTAACTTTGCAAACTCGATGAATTGGTGTTGTTGTCTGATTTTTACACCAATTCCTCGCTTAAAAATGAAATAACAACGATAAATATAATTTACGAAAGCAGAAGTTAATTATGGCAGAACTGACCGAACAAGAACAATTCCGGAGAAATTCTCTTAATGAACTTAAGAAATTGGGCATCAATCCTTATCCGGCTGCCCTATACGAGGTGAACGCTACCAGTAGCGATATTTTGACAAAATTCCCCGAAGACAATACCTTATTCCAGGAAGTGAGTATTGCTGGACGTATTATGAGCCGCCGTATCATGGGTGCGGCCTCGTTTGTTGAACTCCAGGATGCGCATGGTCGTATCCAGCTGTATATCAAACGCGATGAAATATGTCCAGACGAGGACAAAACCATGTACAACACGGTGTTTAAGCGTCTGCTCGATATCGGCGACATCATCGGTGTTACTGGTTTTGTATTTGTCACCCAGATGGGCGAAATCTCAATCCATGTGAAAACCCTTACCGTTCTCAGTAAGAGCCTGCGCCCGCTTCCCATTGTCAAAGAGAAAGACGGAGTCGTTTACGATGCTTTCAGCGATGCGGAACAACGCTACAGAATGCGTTATGTCGACCTCATCGTTAACCCGCATGTGAGAAAGACCTTTGAGCAAAGAGCGAAGATCGTGAACACCATGCGCGATTTCTTCAACGAGCAAGGCTATCTCGAGGTGGATACTCCTGTTTTGCAGTCTATCCCCGGTGGTGCGGCCGCACGTCCATTCATCACCCACCACAACGCTCTGGATATGGACCTCTATTTGCGTATCGCAAACGAGCTTTACCTGAAACGCCTCATCGTAGGTGGATATGCAGGCGTGTATGAGTTCTCCCGCAACTTCCGCAACGAGGGCATGGACAGAACCCATAATCCTGAGTTCACCTGTATGGAAATCTATGTGGCATACAAAGATTACAACTGGATGATGACTTTTGTCGAGACCATGCTCGAACGTATCGCCACCACATTGCACAATACCACAAAGGTTAATGTTTGGGGCAACGAGATTGATTTCAAGGCTCCTTTCCGCCGTGTTCCCATGTGCGAATTGATTAAAGAACATACCGGATATGATGTTGCCGACATGGATGAGCAACAACTCCGTGAAACTTGCAAGGCGCTTGGCGTTGAAATAAACGAAACCATGGGTAAAGGCAAACTTATCGATGCCATCTTCGGCGAAAAATGCGAGCATACTCTCATTCAGCCCACCTTTGTTACCGACTATCCCATCGAAATGTCGCCGTTGTGCAAGCGCCATCGTACCAATCCAAACCTTACCGAACGTTTTGAATTGTTCGTGAATGGAAAAGAACTCGCTAACGCTTATAGCGAACTCAACGATCCTATCGACCAGTTGGAGCGCTTCCAAGAGCAACTCCGTTTGAGCGAGAAGGGTGACGAAGAAGCTATGTTCATCGACATGGATTTCGTAAGAGCATTGGAATATGGTATGCCCCCAACCTCGGGTATGGGTATCGGTATTGACCGCTTGGTAATGATGATGACCGGCGAGCAAAGCATTCAGGATGTGTTGTTGTTCCCCCAAATGAAGCCTGAGAAAAAGGCTAAGGTGACTTCCGATGCCGAATTTGTGCAGCACGGAGTGGCTGAGGAATGGGTGCCCCTGTTGCGTAAAGCCGAAATCAACACCTTGGCACAGCTCAAGGAGGCCAATGTCAATAAGCTCTATAACGATTTGAATGGATTGCGCAAGAAAAATAAATTAGACATTCCTCCTGTACAGAAAGAGGCAGTTGAAAAATGGATAAACGGATAATCTTATGCTGTCAATAAAGAGATTTACTTTTAATCATTTTGCAACCAATTGCTATGTGATATACAACGAGGCATGTCAATCATGCGCAATTGTTGACCCTACGGCCGAGACTCCCATTGAGGAGGCTCGGCTTGTTCAATTTATTGAACAGCATCAGCTGAAGCCTGAATACGTCATGCTCACACATGCTCATGTTGACCATATTGCCGGCTTGCAACAGATATGCCAAAGGTATAATTTGCCCGTCACGATGCATAGCGATGGCGTTTCATTGTTGCAGCAAGCCCCTGCCTACGGCTCGCTGATGGGTTTTGCTGTCAGTGATTTGGATTCCCTTTCCACCAATTTTGTGTCTGGTGGCGATAAGCTCCCTTTGGGCGACGACTTTATTGAGTGCCGATATGTTCCTGGACATTGTCCCGGCAGTATATGCTATGTATTGCATGATGAGCAGCAGGTTATCACCGGCGATGCGTTGTTCAATTTAAGCATTGGACGCACCGACTTGCCTGGTGGCGATTATGATCTCCTTATATCGAAAATCAATGCGGAATTGCTTGTACTTGGCGATGATTTCCAAATTCTTCCAGGTCATGGCGACGACTCGACTATTGGCTACGAATTGAAGTATAATAGTTTTCTTATATAGACTTTTCAATGGTGTCTCCGCGTATCGACAGTTCGTGGTTGGAGGTGTTGAAGCCTCAATTTGAGTCTGCCTATTTCAAGCAGTTGAAGGAATTTCTTGTGACTGAAAAACAACAGCATGTCTGCTTTCCGAAAGGCAGTGATATCTTTGCGGCTTTCGACAATACGCCCTTCCACGACGTAAAGGTTGTGATACTTGGTCAAGACCCCTACCATGAACCTGGTCAGGCGCACGGACTCTCTTTCTCCGTCCCTCCTGGCGTGAGGGTTCCGCCGTCGTTGGTGAATATCATCAAAGAGATCAATAGCGACCTTAATCTGCAATTGTCTTCCGATTTCGGCGACCTCCACTGTTGGGCAAGACAAGGTGTGCTGCTTCTTAATGCCACATTAACGGTACGGGCACATCAGGCAGGTTCTCATCAAAACAAAGGCTGGGAAACCTTTACCGATGCCGCTATATCAGAGCTTTCCAAACAAAGGACGGGAATTGTTTTCATGCTTTGGGGTAATTTTGCTATTCGTAAAAGCTCCCTCATCGACAGCTCCCGTCATACAATCCTCACGGCCCCGCATCCCTCTCCACTATCCGCCCACAGGGGATTTTTTGGCTGCAGACATTTCTCTCAAGTCAACACCATTTTACAGCAGCAGGGCCAGTCTCCTATTGATTGGCGCATACAGCCGTAAATCACCAGTCCTTCCTGTTGGTGGAATGGGTGATGATTGGGCATTGCCGTTCTGTAAGTTCTTGTCAGAATGAGAAGGATGCACCTAAACTGACCATGATGGGCAGTTGGTCGATGCGCTGGAATGTAATACGGTCGAAGTAAAAGATGTTGTTGCGGTTGTAAACATTCGTAGCGCTGAGGTTTACCTCGAGAAGCGAGCGTGCTCCAATCGAAAACTTGCGTTTTACACTTGCATCCAATCTGTGGTAATTGGGTAGTCGGCCACCGTACAGTTCTGCGTAGTGCACGCCGAGTGTTCCGTTTTGTGTGGTGTAGTCTTCTCCAATACCGTCGAAAACCAAGTTTTCATATCCTCCTTGTGTTTGAGTGAAGGGGAATCCGCTGCCAAAACTCCATCGTCCGCTGAATTCCCATTCGTTATGTCCCTCAGGACGATAGGTGGCAAGCAGATTGATGGTGTGCCGACGGTCGTAATGTGGCGTGTAGGTACACAATTCGTCAGTGCGCTTTACATATCCCAACGAGTATGTTGCCCATACGTACAGCTGTCCGGCGTCGTAACATAGGCTGAAATCGCATCCATAAGCGCTTCCCGACTCTATGATGAAGTCGGTAAGGTAATATTCGGGTTTTTCGTAAATGCCACCGAGATTGTATGCGGGGTCCGACCGGCTGAACATCTTGTTGCGGTTCGAGTTGAGCAGCTGGCTGAAGTTTTTAAAGTATAGCTCAGCGTTTACTATAAGGTGTTGCGACAGGTCGTATTCCACGCCTGCTACTATGTGCTGTGCCTTTTGTACGCAGCTGGTGACAGGTTCGCCCCTGAATTCTGAAGGTTTGTTCAATGCTCCCGAGCCGGTCAGAAATCCATTAAACAGGTTTACTACATCATTGTCCGAGCGGGCATCCAGGAAAATCTGGCTGTACAATCCTCCCGCAAATTTGACTCTCATATTGTCCGAGATGTTGTACTTCAGTGCGATGCGAGGCTCAAGCGAACCTTCGTTCAGCGAGTTGTAGTAGATGTAGCGCAGGCTGGGTTCACAAAGCAGTTTCTCTCTCGAAATTTTGTATGTACCATATATCGAGATGTTGGTTGTGGGTTCCTTTTGCTCCTGCTTGATGTTGTATTGGTTGGTGAATACATAGTCGGTTGAAAAACCTTCCATGCTCAATCCGTATTTCAATTTGTTGCTGCCCATGAAGTTGGTGATGTCCAGCGACATGTTGAATCCGTTGATTCTGCTGTATTTCGATGTATGGCTGCCGTCCGACAATGTTATGGCGTAGTCTGAATAGGCCACACCTCCCTCCAAGATTGATGAGGCTCCCGGCACCAAGACAAATTTCGTGCCCAATCCGTAGTTCTTCCAGTTGTAGTCCGATATCGAGTGGTATCCTATAACCTTGTCGTCAAAGCGGAATCCGAAGAAATTGATCTTGCTTCCAGTACCGGAATTGATTGACATTTTGCCGTACAAGTCGAAGAAGTCGAAAGGTAGGCCGCCTTCGATGTATGGATAAAGTATGGTGGATGTCTTGGAAAGATATGAGTTCTTGGCCGAAAGCAGGTAGGTTACGGAATGGGGGCTG
>CALEPD010000218.1 GCA_937910265.1 uncultured Bacteroidales bacterium | reverse complement strand
GCCTTCTCCCAACGAGTCATCGATCTAGACAAAACCGTCAACGAACTGCTGAAAGACCCTTATTTTAAGCATGCATCGCTTTCGGTAAGTGTATACAATATCAACAAAAGCAGTTTTGTCTATACCATGGATGGCCAACGCGGCTTGCTTCCAGCTTCAATGGCGAAAATATTCACCACTGCCGCCGGGTTCGACAAATTGGGTTCCAATTTCAGATTCAAAACCACCATTGGATATACCGGAAACGTTGACGATAATGGAGTGCTACACGGAAATGTATATATTGTTGGCGGAGGAGACCCCCTGCTCGGCTCGTACCGCTACCGCCAAACCCGCCCCGACACATTGTTCAGGGCATGGCGACAAGCATTGATACAACATGGCATTACCGAAATTGACGGCAAAGTATGCTACGACGTCTCGATTTTCGACAAACAAACCATACACGACTCATGGCATTGGGGTGATATCGGCAACTATTACGGAACAGGCATTTCCGGACTCAATTTCCATGAAAACATGTACTTTGCATATTTCAATTCAAGCAAAAAACTTGGTCATCCAGCCACCATCGACCACATTGAACCCAAAAACCTTAACATAAACAACCAAAACGAAGTGGTGACTGGACCTGAAAATTCGGGGGACAACGTTATTATATACGGAGACCCCGACAATGTGGTAAGACACTACCGGGGTACCGTTCCCATGGGTGTCAAAAACTTTGCGGTACGTGGAGCCATGCCCAACCCCGGGAAAAGCTGCGCTGAATCATTTGTAAGCTATTTACGTAATACTGGATTCAAAGTTCCCAAACAAGTCAAAGAAGTCATCACACCTACCGATTCCCTAAAAATCATCCTCGATTACTACAGCAACTCGTACTATGTGATTGCTCAATACATCAATCTGACCAGCAATAACATGTACGCAGAAAGTGTCTTCAAATATCTCGGATACAAAAGCTATGGAAAGGGTTCGTTCTCAAATGGTTCACGCGTCATCAACGACTTCTTCCGCGAACTCAACCTCGAACATAGTGGCATAAAAGTGCTCGACGGAAGCGGACTATCGAGACAGGACCGCGTGACAACAGACTTTGTTTGCCGATTTCTCACCGAAATATCCAAAATGGACTATTACTCCGACTTCTCACGTGCAATGGCCACCGCAGGCAAAAACGGTACAGTGAGGAACCTCCTACCCAATCTTCCCAGTAACATCTCAATGAAAATCAAGACTGGAACCATGGATGGTATCAAATCTTATGCTGGGTATGTAACCACTGCAAAGGGGGAAAAACTATGCTTTTCGGTGATATGCAACAATTACGACTGTTCCGCCATACAAATGCAGAAGAAGCTGGAAAAAATACTGTACAAAATCGCCATTCTTGAAAGTTAAAGACAATACACTATTTTTCATACCACGCGTAGGCAACCGATATGAAGACGGATTCAACGGGATTCGCACATTGGCACTCGGCGCCTACCACATTTGTCTACCCCTCTGCAAGTATAAAGAATCATGTTGTTCACCCGCGACAATACCGAGTATAGATTACAATTGCCCGTATTATCGGCAATACAACAATGAAAATCCATCATCTCCTGAAGATGAGATGGTCAGATTTACAGTGATCTCTGTGTCGGTGATCATTATGTCTGCTATGGTTTTCATCAGCTATCTGAAGAGTCAGAGATGTGCCTCCACAACAGCAACTACATAGAAATTAATGCATACTGCGACGACGAGGCGGGCTATCCCACATATTCAAATTTCACCAAATATATGCTACAAAGCAAAGCCACGCTTTCGCCAGATGAAAAAAGAGCCTTCTGGGACCGTGTGGCATTCACAAACTTACTACAATGCTTTGTACCGCAAAAGATTGGACCGACCTATAGCAAAACCGCAGCTTATTCGACAAAGCAATTGCTTGCCTGGCACAAACACTT
>CALEPD010000217.1 GCA_937910265.1 uncultured Bacteroidales bacterium | reverse complement strand
AGTTTCTTGTATTTTGCCATAGGTTTCGTAATTATGTTCAATATAACAACGAATATATATATATTTATTTTATTATCAGCGATTTAAATTTTAGAGGTTACCTAGAATCATTTTCGATGCAAAAATACAAAAACATATCCTCTCACCTAATCATATTTTCCCTATAAAAACCCTTCCGACTGTAGAATTTTCCGACAATCCTACATGTCTCTTTCCCCCAACCCTCATATCCCGCCCCTTCCGTTTCTCTGTTCCCTTCACAATTCTCCCCTTTTCAGTTTTCCTTCGTCCACATTTGCAGTCTCTTCTATGTAATGTTTTGACACTCAAATAATTTTCTTTCCACTACGTATAATCCATTTTTTTTGTGTAACTTTGCAAATTAAACCATTTTTCGGATTATGAGTAAAAAAGTATCAAACGTCATTTCCTCACTCAAGAGCGGTTATAATTGGAAATACTGCTCAGTCGGAGGAGTAACCCGCATCAATATAGTAAGTGGCGAGGATATCCGTCACCTTCATGAATTAGACCAGAAAATGTGGACCGTTCTCAGTTGTCCAACCTCAGGTCTTGAATTCGAGAAACGTACACTCGAACTTCTCGACGCCGACGGCGACGGACGCATCCGTGTCAATGAGATGACCACCGTTTCTCAATGGCTCTGCAAAGTCATCACCAATGCCGACCTGCTCCTCAAGGGCGAGGACTTCATCAACCTCAGCGACTTCAATGTCGACGACCCCGAAGGCAAGCAACTCCACGACTATGCCGCCAACATCCTCAGCAAGCTCGGCCGTGAAACACAAACCATCACACTCGCTGATGTGCTTGAATACAAAGCAGTTTACGAAGAGAAATGCCGTGCTGCGCACGCTGCCATGATAAAGAGCGAAGAAGCCTTCGTTATGCCCTATGGCGACAAGACCGAGGACGCTCTGGCCGCCGTCAACGCACTCAAGGAGAAAATCGCCGACTTCTTCATGCGCTGCAAACTCATACAGTTCGACGCCGATTGCTCTGCAGTCTTGGACGTCTCTGTCGACAAAATTGGCGCCATCAGCCCCAACAACCTCTCCACCTGCACAGGCGAAATCGCGACATATCCTCTCGCACGCCCCAACGACACCGCCCTGTTGCCCCTCAACGGTGGCATCAACCCCGCTTGGCACGGCGCTTACAACAAGCTTAAAACCTTGGTGTTCGACGTCGATTTCGCAGGCAAGGAAGGCGTATCCGAGGCCGAATGGAACGAAGTTGTGGCCAAACTCGACGCCTACGTCGCTTGGAAATCCGAGCGCGACAACAAGGATGCCGAATGCCTCAGCGGCGACCTCGCCGGCGAGTCAGCCTCCATCCTCCCCGTCGAAAAACTCCTCTTCTTCTACCGCGACTTCTACCGACTCTTATGCAACTACGTAGTAATGAAGGATTTCTACTCCTCTGTAAAAGGCCGTCAGGCAGTTTTCCAGGCAGGTAAACTCTATATCGACCAACGTTGCTGCGACCTCTGCATCAAGGTCACCGACCCCGTTAAACACACCGCCTCAGCAGGCCTTAGCGGCATGTATCTCATCTACTGCACATGCACATCCCGCCTCAAAGGCAACAAAATCGATATCGTTGCAGTTCTCACCGACGGCGACATCGACAACCTCTCCGTAGGCAAAAACGCAATCTTCTACGACCGTAACGGACTCGACTACGATGCCGTTGTCACCAAAATCATCGACAACCCCATCAGCATCCGTCAGGCTTTCCTCAGCCCATACAAGAAATTCTGGAAATGGTGCACCGACAAGATCAACAAGTCGGCCGCCGAGAAAGAGTCCAAGTCATTCCAGAACCTTACCTCCAAGGCCAACACCGCCACCACCGATTTATCATCCTCCGTTCAGACCCCGGCAGGCGCAGCTCCCGCAGCGGCACCTCCCGCCGAGAAGAAGGCTCCCTTCGACATCGCCAAGTTCGCCGGTATCTTTGCTGCTATCGGTATGGCAGTAGGCTATATCACCTCGGCACTCGTCGACCTGGTTCGTGGCGTCACACAGGAATGGTACAGTCTGCCACTTTTCCTCATCGCCATCGTATTGGTCATCTCCGGCCCGTCAATGTTCATCGCATGGAGCAAGCTCCGCAAGCGCAACCTCGGTCCCGTACTCAATGCCAACGGCTGGGCAATCAACTCCCAGATCGTTGTCAACACCCGTTTCGGAGCCACCCTCACCAGCATAGCCCACTATCCCAGCATGGTCCTCGACGACCCATTCGCCAAAAAGGAAACGCCCACATGGAAAAAATGGCTCACAGCCATCACCTCCATCCTTGTCATTCTCCTGGTGGCATTCGGACTGTTATACTTCACCGGCAAACTCTCAAGCATCGGCCTGCCTTATCCTAAGCCTGTCGCCGAATCCGTCGAGGCAGCTCCCGTCACCGATTCCGTAGCCGCTCCGGCACCCG
>CALEPD010000216.1 GCA_937910265.1 uncultured Bacteroidales bacterium | reverse complement strand
TTGGGCAGTACATCCACGAAATTGACATCCTCGTCGGCCAAAAGCGGTGCGTCGATTGAAACATGTCGGCCGGCGATACCCAATATCTGCTTGATTTTGTCCTCGGGGATGCCCAAAATTTCGGAGACCTCCTCCTCGGTTGGCGGACGCTCGAGTTCCTGCTCCAGTTTAGATATTTCCTTTTTCAATTTATTCAACGCGCCCAATTGGTTGGAGGGCAATCTAACGATTCTGGAGTTCTCGGCGATAGCCTGAAGAATCGACTGCCTAATCCACCATACTGCATAAGAGATGAATTTAAAACCACGTGTTTCGTCGAAACGTTTCGCGGCCTTAATCAATCCAAGATTACCTTCGTTGATAAGATCGGGCAGACTCAGTCCTTGGTTTTGGTATTGCTTAGCAACGGAAACCACAAAACGCAGATTGGCACGGGTAAGCTTATCCAAAGCCTCTTGATCGCCGCTTTTGATCTTTTGGGCCAACTCGACCTCCTGCTCAGGGGTCAAGAGTTCCTCACTACAAATATCCTGAAGATATTTATCGAGTGATTTGATGTCGCGGTTTGTAATTGAGTGAGTAATCTTTAATTGTCTCATAAAAAAAATATATTGTTATTATTCGTTTTGCGATTTTAGGTACATAACGGCAAATCCGCTGTTTCTGATACAATGGATTTTAGCCACTTGGGCAGACAATATCACAACCCACTGATTGAGAATACATTATTATTCATTCTTTCAATCATATAAATCAGAAATAAACCGTTACCAATACTACAATTTCATCTTTAGTCACTTTGTTCAGGGGGAGCGGCATGACCAACTGCTCGGGGGTATGCCACCCGTTTTTCATCTTCCCCGTTAACTATTACTCCGCTTAACGGAAAAAAATAAAAAATGTTTCATTTTTAGAAGTAAATAATATATTAATTTAGAAATCGTGGCTCAATAATTTATATTCAACACAAAACCACAAAGATAAGCAAGCAAGAATTATAGGGTGACGGCACTCTGGAACGATGGATTGGGGAGGCAAGGAAAAGACACATGCCGCCGAGAAACAGATTGCGGAATCAGGGTGGCGTTGGTTTTTGCATTAACATACATTTAGTCAATCAATTTCATTTATCCAACTGAGAACGCGCAACACAAACAAAATTGCAAGAACAAAAAAAAAGAAGCAGATTGCAAAAAAAAATGTAACTTTGCAAATTGATTCATACCGAACTATAAAAGCTAAACATGTTTGAAAATTTAAGCAGCAAGATTGAGAAAGCGTTACACACGCTACGAGGAAAAGGTTCAATTACTGATATTAATATTGCGGAGACCGTCAAGGAGGTCAGAAAGGCGCTGTTGGACGCCGACGTCAGCTATCCTATCGCAAAAGAATTCACCGACAAAGTCAAAGCCGAAGCGCTGGGAAGGAATGTAATACAGAGCATTGAACCGGGCCAGTTGATGGTGAAGATTGTTCATGAGGAGCTAACAAAACTCATGGGCGGAGAAACTGCGGAAATAAACATCAAGGGACATCCTGCCATTATTCTTATCGCGGGATTGCAAGGTTCGGGTAAGACTACCTTTTCGGCGAAATTAGCATACTACCTAAAGAATAAAAAGAACAAGAGTGTTATGATGGCTGCGTGCGACATTTACAGACCTGCCGCAATCAGTCAGCTCCAAACCCTTGGACAACAGATAAGCGTGCCTGTTTTCACGGAAGAGAACAACCGCAATCCTCTGGACATTGCCGACAAGGCCATACGCGAAGCAAAGGCAAAGGGCATTGATGTGCTGATTATAGACACCGCCGGACGCTTGTCGATTGACGAGGAGATGATGAACGAGATATCGGAACTGAAGAAGCGTACCGAGCCTCAGGAGACCTTGTTTGTTGTTGACTCGATGACCGGACAGGATGCCGTGAACACAGCCAAAGCATTCAATGAAAAAATTGACTACGATGGAGTTGTGCTCACAAAACTCGATGGCGACACTCGTGGCGGTGCTGCCCTAACAGTCCGCTATACGGTGAACAAGCCCATCAAGTTTGTGGGTATCGGAGAGAAGATGGAAGCCCTGGATATCTTCCACCCTGACCGTATGGCAAACCGCATTCTCGGCATGGGTGACGTTGTGTCGCTGGTTGAACGTGCCCAAGAGCAATACAATGAAGAAGAGGCCCGTAAGATTCAGAAGAAAATCATCAAGAACGAATACAACTACGAAGATTTCCTCAGCCAAATGGCCCAAATAAAGAAAATGGGCAATATGAAGGATCTTTTGGGTATGATACCGGGCATGAGCAAAGTGACGGAGAACCTCGAAATCGGGGACAATGCGTTTGTGCCGATTGAGTCGATGATTGGCTCGATGACCCCATACGAACGCCGCAATCCAAGTTGTATCAATGGCAGCCGCAAACAAAGAATAGCCGAGGGTAGCGGCCATACCATCCAAGAGGTCAACCGATTCATCAAACAATTTGAGGAGACCCGGAAAATGATGAAGTTAGCCAGCACCCGTGGCGGAAAAATGCCTCAGATGCCCAGACGTAAACGATAGCCAACAATAAAACAGTAAAAACATGTACCAACTATTAGACGGCAAGAGTCTCAACTTGCAAATAAAAGAAGAGTTAGCCAATGAAGTAAGAGCTTTAACAAATCAAGGATTACGTCCTCCGCATTTGGCAGCTGTCATAGTCGGAGAAGATCCCGCCAGCCAAACCTATGTGGCCAGCAAAGAGAAGGCAAGCTCAGAGGTTGGATTTACCTCATCTGTGTACAAATACAAGGAATCCATAACGGAGGAAGAGTTGCTTGATGCCATCAATTTCCTCAACGAAGACCCTGAGATTGATGGATATATCGTACAACTGCCACTTCCCAAACATATCAATGAGCAACGAATAATCAATGCCATCAATCCCGATAAAGATGTTGACGGATTCACTCCGGTGAATTTGGGACGTATGATACTTGGCGAAGATTGTTTGATTTCTGCCACACCGATGGGAATCTGCACGCTGCTCCAGCGCTACAATATCCCCACACAAGGGAAAAACTGCGTTGTTGTGGGCCGAAGCAATATCGTAGGAACTCCAGTCGCCAACCTACTCTCAAGAAAAGGCGTTGACTGCACTGTTACGTTGTGCCACAGCAAAACGGAAAACCTGATAGAGCACACACGAATGGCGGACATCTTAATTGTAGCCATAGGCCAACCGGAATTCATCACCGCAGACATGGTGAAAGATGGGGTGTCGATTATTGATGTCGGTATTCACAGAATAACCGACAGCACAAAGAAAAGCGGATACCGCATTATCGGAGATGTGAAATATAGTGAAGTGGCTGAGAAATGCGAATGGATAACCCCCGTTCCCGGTGGAGTTGGACCATTGACAATAGTATCTCTGCTCCAAAATACCATGAAAGCTTACCGTAAAAAAATATCATAAACTACTGGATATTTTCATTCACAAAAAGAGACCCAGACGTCGGGTCTCTTTTTGTTTTATTGACTATCCCAATATAGCACTCAGAAACGTACTTTCGACTGCCCCGCTACTGCATATTGCCTGATTAAGAACAGTTAGAATTGTTAAAAAAAGACGCATAAGACTCCATGCTCCGAGCAGAAAAAACAGCTTCCAAAGACGGATATTTTTGACCATAAAAACTATTTTTCAAGCACTTATAACCCCTACCGACAAAAATGCCCATACAAGTTGCCTTGGCCATCATATTGTATGAACATAAAAAATTTGCCCAATCAATTCATTTTATGTATTTTTGCTGAATAAACAGTTTAAGACACAACTCCAACCCATACAATGCATCTACTTGATGTATAGTTATTTCTACAAAAAAAACGACATAATGGAAGAACTAAAAGAAAACACACTCTCCAACACAAATCAAAATACGGAGATGCTATCAGAGACACAACCCTTGGTATCTAATGACGAAAGTGGAAACACTCAACAACTTAGCGAAACAACCGATTGTGCCGCTTCGACTGAGTCAGTAGGCTCACTCCCCACCACCCCCATTGAAGTTGAAGCTGAAAACAATGCTGAAAACGAGCAAAAGGAACCCGTGATTGACTACAGCAGTATGGATAGAAGTCAACTGGTTTGTGCTTTCAGAGAGTTACTTGACGAAGACATCGCTGCCATTAAAGACCGGGTGTTGCAGATTAGAACACAGTTCAACACCCTCCAGAAAGAAATAGATAAAAAAGAATTTGAAGAATTCCTCGCCAACGGAGGCATCAAAGACGAGTACCAACACAGACCTGACGCAATAGCCCTCGACTTCAACAAAGCATATAACACCTATCGCGAAAAACGCCAAAAACACCAAGAACAACAAGAACAGACCAAGCAGCACAATTACGAGCAAAAGCTGTCGATTCTTGAACGCCTCAGGGCTATCATAGACAAAGAAGATGACGAATCGGTGAAAAAGACTTATGATGAATTCAATGCAATTCAAGAGGAATGGAAGACTATTGGAGAAGTGCCCCGCGAAAAGAATAATGATTTATGGCAGAACTACCACTTCTTGATAGAGCAACTATTCTACAAGCTGAATATAAACAGAGAACTGCGCAGCTTAGACCAAAAACGCAACCTTGAACAAAAAATACAACTATGCGAGAAGGCTGAGGAGCTTGTATTGGAAACCTCCATCACAAAATCGTTCAAGGAGATGCAGGAATTGAGAAGCCAGTGGAAAGAGATTGGACCTGTTCCGACAGAATATAACGAAGAAATCTGGCAAAGATTCTGCAATGCAGCCAACCGCATTGACGAACGCCGTAAAGAATACTACGAGCAGAGGAAAGAGGAACTCGAGAAGAATCTTCTGGCCAAACAAGCACTCGTAGACAAGGCTACTGAACTGACCGAAAACATTCCTCAAACCGTAAAAGAATGGAATGAGACCACTGAGGCCATCGACGAGTTGTTAAAGATATGGAAAACGATAGGTCCTGTTCCCCACGAGGTTAACGAAGAGATTTGGACTAAATTCAAGGGAAAAGTTGACCATCATTATGAGCTAAAGAAAGAGCACTTCAACTCAATCCGTGACGAACAAAGCGAAAATTACAACAAAAAAATAGGATTGTGTCTTAAAGCCGAAGCCATCGCCAAACGTGACGACTGGAAGAAAGCCACAGAAGAGCTGCTGCAACTGCAGGCCGAATGGAAAACCATCGGTTCAACCAGCAGAAAAGTGAGCGAAAAGATCTGGCAAAGATTCCGCAAAGCATGCGATGAATTCTTCGAGAGAAAAAGTGCATACTACAACACCATTAAAGGTTCCGAGCAAGAAAATCTACAAAAGAAAGAGACTATCATTGAGCAATTAAGGAGCCATACCTTTGGCGAGGACAAAGAGGAGAACCTCCGTATCATTAAAGATTTCCAAAGACAATGGATGGAAATCGGACACGTTCCCATGTCGGAAAAAGACAGAATTCAGAAGGAATTCCGCGCCATCATCGACCAGTATTTCGAAAAGCTGAAAATCAACGCCAAAGAGGCAGAAGAATCAGCATACAGAGAACGTATTAAGAACATTTCAGGAGAAGGCAAGAAATTCATTAACGATGAAAAACAAACCCTTCTTGACAAAATCGAGAAAATAAAATCGGATTTGAAACTGTGGGAAAACAACCTTGGTTTTTTGGCCAACAGCAAACAAGCCGACTTACTGAAACAAGAATTTGAAAAGAAGATGCAAAACGCACGGCAGCAAAAAGCCTTGCTGGAAGCAAAACTTCGCATTCTCAACGAAAACAAGACTGATAAAGAATCGGACCAAGATGCATAAATCAGGCACTCTTTACAAACGATCTATCCCCATAACTCTAATCATTGTTGGAATTATGGGGATATGTTCATGTAACCGCGGAGACAATAATTTACCATTACTACGATTTGAAGAGGTTGTATTCGGAACTTCGACAGAGAATCTTGAAAGCACGCTGAAAAAGGACACCTCATTCAACAGTCCGCTGTTAAACATACATCCCAACGATCCTCGATATATGACAATGCTTACTGAATTCTCCAACGATCCAGTATTGCAGGACATATACCGAATAACCGACAGCTGCTTCCACGATTTGAAATGGCTTGAACGTGAACTTAACAGAAGTCTGAAAAGGGCATCCAGCATACACCCTGATATACATTACACGAAATTGTTCACACTTGTGACAGGCTCTTTCGATTATTCAAACCGCGTATTCTGTACCAAAAACCATCTTGCCATCAGCCTTGACCAATACGCACTACCCTGTTTCGAAAAATATGGATATTTTGCGACACCACTCTATCTGATACAATTATGTGACAGCTCGTTCATGGTAAGCGACTGCATGGCAGCAATAGCACGAGAATACATAAAAACACCACAAAACACCAATGGAGACTTGAGTTTGCTGGACTATATGATTGCGGAAGGCAAAGTACTTTATTTCCTTGACAACACATTACCGAAAACTGCCGACCGCATTAAAATACGATATACCCCGGAGCAATGGGACTGGATGACTCACAACGAAACAAATGTATGGAGCTACTTATTGCAGTATGATTTATTATACAGCACCGACTATAACCGATTTCATAATTTCATAGACGATGCTCCGAAAACGAACGCTTTTAAAGACTCCGCCCCCAGAACTTCGCATTACATCGGATGGCAAATTGTGAAATCATACGCCAAACGCACCGGATGCACGATGAAGGAACTCTTTGAGGAATCGGACTCACAGGCAATACTCAACCAATCGGCATACCACCCATCACGCTAATGAAAACCTGACCAAGCATAACAACCATTATTATTTGAAAAACACGAAATGAAACAATGCAAACGCTGGGTGAAGACACCCTCTCCCATATATTTTGCTGCAGTAAGATTTATTGCAGCATGGGTGATTATGTTGTTATTACAAGTGCTCTTCTTCCTTTGCAATGCCAGGCTATTCCCTTTAAGAGAATTGCCTGTATTTGAGATTGTGATTGGAAATCTGATGTTCACTCTCGCAACTACAACCATTTTACTAGCCCCTTTTGTGGTATTAAACACACTTCCTATCAGAAACCTCATCCACAAAAAATGGTATCGAGCACTATCCGAAACATTATATATTGCACCTGTTTTGTTTGCCGTCATTTCAGGATGTTGCAATGCACCTTACTATCAATTCACCTACAAAAGACTTTCTGCTCAGATATTCACATATATAACCAATAGTGGTGACTTCGGGTCGCTGCTTCCGCATTTTATTGTAGATTATTGGGAAGCTTTCATCGGAATCATTGTACTTACGACATTGCTGGCATTAATATGTCTAAACGTATGCTTTGACAAAAAGCGCTACACAAGCATTTACATTCGGGACAGCAAATCACACAAAAAGTTTTTCTCTCGGACAGTTGCGTTCATACTAATACTATGCCTCATGCATATAACTTCGCACGGAGGCATAAAAACCAAACTAATCAACACTTCCGATGTTGGGAGATTTTGCGAAATCTCGAACAGTGCCATCCTTGTTCCTGATGCGCTCAACATACTCTACACCGCCACACATGCAGATATTTCAGACAATATAACCGAGGTCAACATAAACAATAACCTATTTGATCCAACATTTGTCTCTGCTGCAACAGAATGCACCGACGCCTGCGACACTAACGAGAAACCAAATATAGTATTGATCATACTTGAAAGTTTCTCACAAGAATACATGGGATGCTACAACAGCCATTCAAATAAAAGCTATACCCCATTTTTGGACTCTTTGGCAAAACATGCTGTTCTATTTGACGGTCGTGCCAATGGCAAACAATCAATAGAAGGTATCCCCGCTATACTGTCGTCGATACCCTCATGGATAGAGACACCTTACCTGAACAGCTCATACTATTCCACAACCCATCGAAGCCTACCTCTCGTTTTAAATGAAAACGGCTACAACACAGCATTCTACCACGGAGGAGAAAATGGCATTATGAATTTTGACAAATATTGCAAAGATATAGGAATACAGCATTATTATGGAGAAGATGAATATTACATGGCTGGTGGGTCAACCGACGACTTTGATGGCACATGGGGAATATACGATTATCCATATCTACAATATTTTGCCAATCAATTAAAAAAGAACCCACAACCTTTTTTCAGCACTGTTTACACTCTTTCATCACACCACCCATACAGTCTTCCCGACAGTGTGAAAAAGCACTATACCGAAGGACGCCACCCTCTTCTAAAATGTATCAAATACACCGACAACGCATTACGTGAATTCTTTAAATCCATAGAGAACGAACCTTGGTACAAAAACACTTTATTCATTATCAC
>CALEPD010000215.1 GCA_937910265.1 uncultured Bacteroidales bacterium | reverse complement strand
AAGGCACCCCGTTGGACATGACCGCCGACATGACCGCCGGACCATGGGGGATGCCCGTCCGTCCGCTACCCATGCACTTCACGTCGAGCGACGGAGTCGACTACTTCCGTGAAAGGCCCATCGCCACCCAACAGTCCGGATTCACGATGACCTGTCAGATGCGCTCGTGGCTACCCGACGACGTTGGCGGCGTCACCTGGTTCAACTGCGACGACGCAGACATGGTGGCCTATGTTCCCCTCTACTGCTGCATCACCCAGGTACCCGACCCGTTCCGTCCCGAGAATAACCCCAGACTCGAATTCTCAGACAAATCCGCCTTCTGGATGAACAACTGGGTAGCCAACATGGTGTACCCCCGCTATTCGATGATGATTGGCGACCTCCGAACAGCCCAAAAAGAATTGGAAGACTACTATTTCGCCGACCAGGACAGCGTATTGAGAGCCATCGAAAACATGACCGTTGCCGACCGTCAAGCCTATCTGAACAAGAAGAGTATCGCATACACCGACATGATGATGAAACGGTGGGACGAATTGGCCAAATTCCTGATTGTGCGCTACAACGACCTTATTGTTCGCCCCGTAAAAGACGGTAAAATAATACGCGGACGCAACATCCCTCCGGGATACAACCAACAATTCATCGATGCCATCGGCCCGGCCACGGGCGACCGCTACCTGCTAAAAGAGGTAATTGAACGCAGAGAAAGGTAATAGAAAAAAAACAATGCCAAGGGTGGGTACACACCACCCAACGACATCATAACAATAAACAGCCATGAGAAAAAGAGTATTAGTTTTAGCCATCCTTGCATTATTTGCAATTGAATGCCGTTTGGCCGTGGCGTCTCCGGTAAGCCAGGAGCAAGCCCTGCGGGCAGCCACCAATTTCCTAAAGATTAAAGGCATGCCTGACGCCCAGCTGCTCGACATCACCGCCACAACCGAATTTTCGAACCTGTATATCTTCAGCGAAAGAAACGGGAACGGATTCATCGTTGTTTCGGCCGACGACTGTGTGACACCCATTTTGGGATACTCGCTAACCAATCAATTTGAAGTTGAGGAGATGCCCGAACATGTTAGAGACTGGTTTGTGAGTTACAACGAACAAGTGGCATTCTACAGCAACCAACAGGCTGCCGCTACCGGCGACAGCTCGCCTGCAAAACAATGGGAAAGGCTGCTTGACGGTGAGACACCCACTCCCCCACTCACAACATCGGTGTCGCCGCTGGTGACCACCACTTGGAACCAAGCGCCACTATACAACGCGATGTGCCCATACGACAACAATGAGGGCGAATATTCGGTTACCGGATGCGTTGCCACCGCCACCGCACAAATAATGAAGTACTGGAACCATCCCACCACCGGGTATGGTTCGCACAGTTACAGTCACAGCACTTATGGCACATTGAGCGCCAATTTCGGCACCACCACATACGCATGGAGCAACATGCCCAATGCCTTAACCAGCTCGAGCAGCACGACACAGATAAATGCAGTCGCTCAACTCATGCACCATATAGGCGTAGCTGTTGAAATGGACTACAGTCCTCAATCAAGCGGTGCATATACCGTCAACAAATACAGATACTGGGGATATGCTTCAGCCGAAGATGCTTTGATTCACTATTTCAAATACAGCCCAATGCTTCACCATATCTCGCTGGAAGATTACACTACAGCATCATGGACTGCCGTATTGATCAACGAATTCGACAACAACCGTCCTGTACTTTATTCGGGAAGAAGTTCATCGGGTGGACATGCTTTCATTTGTGACGGCTATGACAACAGCGGGCTCATACATTTAAACTGGGGATGGGGCGGATACTGCGACGGATACTATGCCATCGGAAGCCTCAACCCTGCACCCGGCGGTATCGGCGGCAATGCTGTCAGCTCATACAACATCGACAATACAGCCATCATCGGCATTCAACCCAACACCAATTTCGGCAACAGCACAGTTGTGAATGCAACAAGCAACAACAACTCGCTGGGCACCGTATCGGGTGGCGGCACATTCACCGGAACCAACACTTCAACGGTTACTTTGCGCGCCACTGCAGCCTCGGGATGCCGTTTTACAGAATGGTTGCTCTAATATTATTGACAAGGTTTTGAAAGAAATGGAGG
>CALEPD010000214.1 GCA_937910265.1 uncultured Bacteroidales bacterium | reverse complement strand
TCTGAATGTTTTGTCTTTTTCATCTCTTTCGCTTTTTTGGTGTTACAAAAATAATACTTTTTGTCCACTTTTATCCTGTCCGATTTTTGGGGAGGACCACAAAAAGGGGATGTTTACAGTTTATATCAACGTTTTTTCGTAAATTTGCATGATATCATTACGTACTAAAATTATGTATAACAAACTGATTGCCATAGTATCGGTAGTAGCCATACTATTATCATCGTGTAACAAAACCGAACAAAAAGAGGTGTCACACTGGCCTGACGGCTCGCCAAAGCTTGTACAAACCATTAAAAAATCGGGCGACAGCCATGTTGTTGTGGCCGAACGTGCCTACTACGAGAACGGAAACTTGCATTACGAAAAATATTACAAAAACGACGGAATTGAACGTACCGGTGAATGGCGATACAATTACCGTTCCGGAAAATTGTTCGCCATCGGAAATTTCAACAAAAATGCAGATTCGGGTGACGACTGGACAATTGTAGACACACTGGGCAACCCGTACCTTGAAGGAGATTTTGATTCGGTAAAAGTGGCCGAACTCGGTGAGGGTGACACCCCTGCATCGGTAGTATATTGCAAAGACAGCGTCCGTACATTGGTGCAATTTTACAGTGACGGCTCGCTGCGATGCAAAGGTGAAACCGTTGAAGGCAAACGCAACGGAGTTTGGACATTCTACTACAGCAACGGCATGGTACAAACCGAAGCCCATTTCAGTGACGGAAAGGAAAACGGCATGTACACCGTTTATCGCGACAACGGGATCCCCTATTACAGAGGAACATACATAAATGGAAAGCGCTGCGGTGTATGGGATTTTTATGATGAACAAGCCAATTTGTCGTACACGAAAAATTTCTAACCACACATTTTGCTTACAATCACAATGGACGTCAAGTTGGAAATACCCATATACAAGATTATAGGAGAAGTAGCCGACCGCATGAATGTGGAAGCCTACACTGTTGGAGGTGTGGTAAGAGACTATTTCCTGCAACGCCATTGTACGGATATCGATGTAGTGTGTATTGGTAACGGCATTGCCCTTGCCAACGAAGTTGCCAAAGAGATAGGAAAACTGCACCATAAAGAAATTCAGGTAAATGTATTCAAAAACTTTGGCACAGCATCGTTTATTTATTACTACAACGATGAAAAATGGCAGATAGAATTTGTGGGTGCCCGTAAAGAGAGCTACCGACTGGACAGTCGTAAACCCATTGTAGAAGACGGGACATTGGAGGACGACCAAAACAGAAGAGACTTCACCATCAACGCCATGGCGGTTGGATTAAACAGCCATAATTTCGGAAGTCTGCTTGACCCATTTCACGGCATTCGGGATTTGGGCAACGGACTTATCAAAACTCCACTTGACCCCGACATTACATTCAGTGACGACCCGTTACGCATGATGAGGGCCGTACGCTTTGCCGCCCAACTGAATTTTGTAATACATATAGACACTTTTGACGCCATTAAACGCAATGTTGAACGTTTATCGATTGTATCGGCCGAACGTATATGCGTAGAGCTCAACAAAATTGTAAGTTCAAACCATCCTTCGTACGGTTTCGAGCTGATGCAGAAAACAGGAATACTTGCCTTTATATTCCCGGAATTGGACCGATTGCGTGGAACCGAAACTGTTGACGGCCGTTCGCACAAAGACAACTTCAAGCACACGTTGGAGGTGCTGGATCATGTAGCCGCATCGGGAGGTGACCTCTGGTTGCGTTGGGCAGCCATCATGCACGACATCGGGAAGCCCGACACAAAACGATACGATGCCAAACTTGGATGGACATTCCACGGACACGAAGTGCGCGGATGCAAAATGGTAAAAAAGATATTCAACCGACTGAGACTACCTCTTGACACAAAAATGCGATATGTCGAGAAACTTGTTTTGCTGCACCTCCGTCCCATTATACTGGCTGAAGACATTGTAACCGACTCGGCCGTGAGAAGATTGCTTTTCGATGCCGGCGAAGACATTGACGACTTGATGGCGTTATGTGAGGCCGACATCACCAGCAAAAACATGGAAAAGGTGAAACGCTTCAAGAACAACTTTCTTATAGTAAGACAAAAGTTGGTGGAAATTGAAGAGAAAGACCGCATCCGCAATTTCCAACCTCCGGTGAGCCGAGAGGACATCATGAAAACCTTCGGTGTGGGACCTTGCCGGGAAATCGGAATCATAAAAGACACCATCAAAGATGCCATTCTTGACGGAAAAATTCCAAACGAACGAGAATCCGCCATTCAAATGATGCACGAAATAGCCAATGAAATAGGACTGAAGAGCGTAAGCGACAACCAATAGGCAATCATCATGAAAACCCTTTATGTCATTGCCGGCCCCACGGCTGTAGGCAAAACCCGCTTCGCCATACAAAAAGCACGAGAACTGAATTGTGAAATACTTTCGTGCGACTCAAGGCAATTTTACAAGGAACTCAATATCGGAGTAGCCCGCCCCACAACCATAGAGCTGGCATCAGCACCCCACCATTTTATAGCAAGCCGATCGATACTAAATCCATACAATGTATTTGAATACGAGCAGGATGCACTCAAATTGCTTGAGAGCCTTTTTGCCAACAACGACAATGCCATAGCCGTAGGAGGCAGCGGATTGTATATTGACGCCCTTTGCAAAGGCATGGCTGTTTTGCCCGACCCGGCACCCGGATTGCGAGAAAAACTCAAAAAACAGCTTGCAGACGAAGGTATTGAAAGTTTTCAGCAACAGCTTAAACAGATTGACCCCACCACGTATGAGACCATTGACAAAAACAATCCTGTAAGACTGCAGCGGGCATTGGAAGTATGCATCACCACAGGGGAAGCCTACAGCAAAGTATTGAAACAAGACCGTCGTCCAAGAGCATTTTCGATAAAAAAGACAGCTCTGATAGACAGCCCTGAAAAGCTACGCTCAAGGATAGACAAAAGAGCTGACGAAATGATAAATGAGGGACTGCTTGACGAAGTAAAGGAGATGCTACCCTACCGCAACCTACAGCCGTTGAACACTGTGGGATACAAGGAATTTTTCGATATAGTAAGTGGCCAAGAGCCAATATCCCTGCTTGACACCCGTATACAGGAATTCAAAAACCACACATGGCAATATGCCAAAAAACAAATGACATGGATTAGACGTGACGGAGAATACGACTGTATTGACTTACGATGACACTTGCGCAGTGTCATTACATTCAAGCAATACGGACAATTTTTCGACAAGTTGCTTAGAATCGTTGTGGTGTTCAAAAAAAGTCTTTCTGCGCAAATAGTCGTTTTCTGAAAAGGGCTCATTCATCAGCCGGTTGATGGTATCGACCATTGAAGCCGCAGTGTCGGCGATATGACAAAAAGCGCCCAGTTGAGTTCCCTCAACCATAGTGGAATTGACAACACAATGCCGTCCCTGTTTCAATGATTTAATCAATTTCAACTTTACACCCGTTGCTTGTTCAGTATAAAGGAGATTGATTTGCGACTGCGCCACAAGAGAGGACATCTCCTCATCTGACAGATTTGAACGCACCTGCACATTTTCACATGTATCAGCCAATGCCAGCAGTCGTTTATCGGGATTGCTGCCGGCAATGACAATGGTGCATTTGACAAAGGGCGCCACGTTTTTTATTATATATTCAGCCGCATGGATATTTTCAGGCACAGAAAGATTGCCGTGATACAGCACATAATACCCCAATCCTTCATGGAAAGGCCGCATGAAATCGGGATGGAACGACGGCAAACAGATGACATTATCGCACCCTATTGAACGGAAATGTGAAGCATCCTTCTGCGTTATTGCGAACACAGCTGTAGCTTTCGGCAACACATGTTCGTATTTCTTCAACCTAAAGGCTTCTATTCGAAAGAAAAGTCTCTTCCATACTTTACGTTCAACACGTGCCAAGCCGTCATAGTAATCGTGCTCGACATTATGCATGCGAACAAATATCGGACGGTTTGAGATTAGTTCCAAAACATCGCAGCAATGCAAACCCTCAAGCCATATTGGATAATTGTCACGCTTCAATCTGGAAACGAGTGATTGGGAGTGTCGTGATTGAACGATATAAGGCCGCATGGAGAATTGAGAAAGACAAGAGGTGTTGCGTTTATAGTACAACACCTCCTCACAATAATCCTCTAACTGTACAGCCGGTGGACGGTTGTAGAGAAAACAATGCAAATGAATCTTGACACCTTGCTTGTGCAACTCAATGATACGTCCCATAATATCAATGACACCACCATAATCGGCCGGATAGGGAACATTCAAAGATACTATGTGCAGGTGTAAATCCATACCTTCTATTTTGGCATTGCCTTCGTAAGCAATCCTAATTTGTAAAAGCGGAACAACAGCATATTGGCACAGCCTTTGGCGAACCACTTTTCGAGCATATTGCCGAGTAATGAAAATGTGAGATTCACCAGCCACAACAATTTAAAGCGTTGACAGAAACGGTAGGCAATCAGAATCGAATCCATTTGAACGAAATTGTCATCCTGCCCCATCCATTTGTAGATTTGTACAAGATTGGATATACCGACTTTGGTTTTTTCGAGAAATTCGGAATTGGTCTCAGTGCCGATATGCACAACGTTGTTGTCGGCATGAGTTATCGAAATATTTTTTTTCAGCAGTTGATAGGCAAACAAAGTATCTTCATATCCGTATTGCGAAACACGTTCATCGAACGGAATGGATTCCAGCACACTGCGTCGGACAATGAAATTGGCTGAAGAGAAGCTGTGTCGTGGGCGGGCCAGCCGGTCATCAACATCCATATATTCACATTTACGGTCGAAATGATAGCGTAACTTGTGCTGTTTGTCATACACTTTGGAGCAACGCTTGCCACCACATATAAGAGCAGGTTTGGCAAATAGGAGGTCGGCATACACACTTAAAAAGCGTTGATTTGCCGGTACGACATCGCAATCGAGAAACAGCAGGTAGTTATATTGGGTATATAACAGAAACTGATTGCGGATGCGTGCACGTCCGATGTTCTCGTCTAATCGGATGTACTTTGCCTTGTCGGCGACCGACTGGTTTATTATATGAAATGACTCGTCGGAATAGTCGTCAAGACATACGATTTCGTATTCTAATGATAATTCTTCAGCTTGATTATATAATTCGTCAACTAAATTACGAACATCGAAATTATATATTGGTATACAAATACTGAGCATGATTCTCTTATATTACTAGATGTAAACCATCGTAAGCCAAATAGACATCTTTTGGAAGAATTTGTTGCACACTGTCATACAAACCCATGCTATGACTAACATGAGTTATATAAGCTTTTGCGGGGGCAACCTTTTCGATAATCTGAATAGATTCTTGTAAAGAAAAATGAGAGAAATGTTTTTCTTGGCAAAGAGCATTGATAACAAGAACTTCAACACCTGATAATTTCAACAATTCCGATTCCTCGATAAAGTTTGCATCGGTGATGTATGCCATACGGTCCAAACGGAACCCCAATATAGGCATATCCTTATGCATGGCCTTAATAGGAATAACAGTTTGGTTTGCAGCAACAAAGGGTTCGTCACCAGAAACGGTAACCAAATCGACTTCAGGCAAACCAGGATAGATATGAAATTCGAAGATGTAACGATAATCGCGTTGAAGGATGTCGCTTGCTAAACGATTGGTAAAAAGTTTTATTTTAGATTGTTGAGTATAATTGAATGGTCTAATATCATCTAATCCAGCCACATGGTCACGATGGGCATGGGTAATAAGTATAGCATCAATATGATCTACTTTTTCGCGGAGCATTTGGTAACGGAAATCCGGCCCAATATCGATAAGGATAGAAGCTCCGAGATCAGTTTGCACAAGAACTGACGCCCGAAGCCTGTGGTTTCGGGTATCGGAAGACTTGCATACCGGACATTTACATGTTACAACCGGTACGCCTTGAGATGTTCCTGTACCTAGGAAAGAGAGTGTCATTCTTTTTCCTGCGTCAATTTAAATCCAACACCATGGACATTAATAATCTTAACAGTAGGATCTTCTCGCAAATACTTCCGCAGACGGGTAATATAGACATCCATGCTACGGGCAGCAAAATAGCTATCGTCTTTCCATATTTTCTGCAAAGTGCTATTGCGGTCGATAAGTTGATTGAAATTGACAGCAAACATACGAAGCAGATCGCATTCTTTAGCAGTTAATTGACGGGTATTGTCGTTGATGGACAAGGATTGGTGATTGTAATCGAACACATACTGACCTATTTGGAAAACATTGCGGTCGGGTTTGCTCTCATCGAATGATCGTCTGATGGTTGCATTCAATCGGGCCAACAACTCATCCATGGAGAACGGCTTGGTTATGTAATCGTCGGCTCCGATTTCAAAACCTTTGAGTTTGTCGGATTCAAGATTTTTAGCAGTCAGGAACAACAACGGAACTCTTTTATCATAGCGCCGTATTTCCTTGGCAACGGTAAATCCATCTTTGACAGGCATCATGACGTCCAAAATACATGCGTCAATGTCACCCTTGTTGTAAATGTCAAGGGCGGATTGTCCATCGGTAGCAAGCAATACATTATATCCTTTTTGAGTGAGATACACTTTTAGGATTGCTCCCAGATTGGGATCGTCTTCTGCTACCAACAATTTAATTCCCAGATTCATAGTTATGGTATTTATTTAACAATAGTGATGCTCTCAATAAGGTCGTTGGGGCGAATTTGGTCGATTACGTCCAAACCTTCAATGACCTTACCGAAACAGGTGTGCACACCGTCGAGATGTTGGGTATTGGCACGACAGTGGCAGATAAAGAATTGGCTTCCGCCAGTATCTTTACCGGCATGGGCCATCGACAACACACCTCTATCGTGATATTGCTTTTCGGCAGATGTTTCGCACTTGATAGTCCAACCCGGGCCACCACAACCTACGCGGGGGTCACCAAGGTTTCGGCTATGAGGGCAACCGCCTTGAATAACAAATTCGGGGATGACACGATGGAATCTCAAACCATCGTAGTAGCCGCATTCGGCCAATTTGACAAAGTTAGCAACGGTGACTGGAGTCTCTTTTTCATAGAGCTCAGCCTTCATGATTCCTTTTTGAGTTTTGATTTCAGCTATCATAATAGACAATTTATATCTTTTTTTAACTTAAAAAATAAAAAAATATTGCCTTGCGGCAATATTTTTTTTAACATTTGACACTTTTCGGTGCTTATGTAATACTATGTAAAGAACCCGTTGGCGGAATTAAACCAGTGCATATTTAACTCTGCCAATCGGTTGCTTATTTAAGTAATTGATGTATTGAGCGACGGTCAGTG
>CALEPD010000213.1 GCA_937910265.1 uncultured Bacteroidales bacterium | reverse complement strand
AATGAACTGCGTCAAAAAGGTTATAAGATCATAGCCACCCTACCGCACGAGAACGACACCATGATTACCGACCTGGATGTATCGCAACCCATAGCGCTGGTGTTCGGAACAGAACTGACCGGGCTCTCGGAAGAGGCCATCAACAACGCCGACGGCTATGTGAAAATACCCATGTACGGCTTTACCGAAAGCTTCAACATCAGCGTATGCGCCGCACTCAGCCTGTTTTACCTTACCGAAAAGATGCGGGCAGACAGCAACATACAGTGGCGGCTCACACCTGAAGAGCAGATAAAACTTAAACTCTATTGGAGCATGCAGGTGATACACGACGGTAAAAACGTCATGAAACAATTGATGGAAAGAATATTCCACACTGATAAATCATTTTAAATATTTTTTATACCTTTGTAATCTTACAAGTTTTACTGATAATTATATAAAACACTTATTATGAAAAAGATATTAACCATCGCAACAGCCTTGCTACTTTGTCAGACTGTAATGTTTGCCCAAAAGCAAAAAGAAATCAACGAAAAAGAGGTGCCTGTCCGTTACGTTAAAGACTTCCAGAAAAACGCACCCGGTGTAGAGTCGGCCGCATGGTACATGATTGACTCGCTGACATATGAGGTTAAATTCATCAACAATAGCGAAAGCCTGCAGTCATACCTTTACTCACCCAAAGGCACTGAAACCCGCTATTTTATCGAGAGCAAATACTACCCACATGCCATAAAGGACACCGTGGCCAACCAATACCCCAAACACAACATCACCGACGTGTATGTTCGCACCATTAAGAAGAAATCGACCTATCAAACCCGCATCTCCATCCGCAAAGGTTTGTTCAGGAAGAGAGAAAGCGACATCAAGTTGCTCAACTTCGAAACCAATGGTAAATTCATCGATGTACAAGATGTACAAACCAAATAAGGAATAGACAACATTACCTATAGCACGGCAAACGCAACACACGTTTGCCGTGTTGTTTTTATATATACAAAAAACACAACAAACTAACATCATATACAGGCATTGGCACATTCCAACTTATTTTATCTATAAACGTAGAATAGCTGTTCTTGATAGAATGCACGCTTTGTATACGAACATTTATGCCTGGCTCAGAAATCACACAAAGCGCATCTACCTAGATAAGTTTGCAGACATTTCCAAAACATAATCTAACATAATTCAATTTGTTTTTTCATTGAAATGGACGACAAAAGACATCTGTCACAATAGGACAGACATCTAAAATAGATGAAAACAATATATTCCTACCGTAAAATTATAATCTTTTGCACTGGATACTCTCCGATTTGAACTAAATAAACTCCTGACGATGGTACTGCAAAGACACTTGTTCCGCCATAATGGAATCCGACCACAATAGCACGTCCTAGATTATCAAATATCCTAACTTTATCATTCCCTTCACCATTGATGACTACTGTATGACCTAGTGTAGTAATCGAATACGGGGTAACCACACTAGATCCAATTCCATTTGCATTCTCAAATGTTATATTCGATAAAATTTCTTGGGAAGTCTTCTCCATACCACACGAATTCTCTAATACAATACCTATTTGATAATATGCCGGAACTTGTGAAGTATTATCAGTAAACGTCGAATTACCATTTGAAGATATCTCTTCGACTAAAGTTAGATCGTTTGAATTACTTCCTCGATAAATTCGATAAGTCTGATATCCGACACCTTCATATGCCGTCCAAATTAAATTCCAATTATTCCCAATTCCTCTGCTAATAGTCAGATGCATAGTTTTATGATACTCACTCATATCCGACTCCACACCTAGAGAACTGATTCCTGATATCTTGTACTTATACGAATGTGCATTGGGGTTTGACCCAATATCAACCCAAACTGGATTTTGGTTGTAATCAACACTTGCAACCAATTCAAACTGACCATTCGACACTCCCTCACGATAAATATTATAGGTGGAAACAGTATCTAATTTCTCCCAAGAAACCTCATTAAAGCCATCCTCCACACTAACCATACACAATTCTGGCTTTTGATAAAACCATGCTTCTATTTCCATTGACGAATCCACAACAATTGTCCGAGGATTTATGACACTACCATCACTCCACCCACCAAAAAAATACCCATCATTAGCAGTCGCTTCGATTACCACAGTCTGCGGATAAGTATAGACTCCTGAACCCAAAACGCCACCAGCCACACTATCATTTGATAGAACATTGATTGTATATCCTGTTAAATCAAACATGGCCGTAATGTTAGTATCCTGAGTCACAACTACTATTCGCGGATTATCCATAACACCGTCAGACCAACCAATGAATTCATAATGTGACGCAACTACTGTAGCCGTCACAAGTACAGTATCAAGATAGTCATATATACCTCCACTACTAACATATCCAACTGCCGTATCATTACTCACAACAGAAACAGTATAAGTATTGTTACCAAACTGAGCAACAATGACAGTATCTTGCTCAATTATTACAGTTCGAGGATTATCGGTATTGCCATCATTCCACTGAATAAAATGGTATCCATAATTTGCCATAGCATTCAATGTAACATTTGTATGATACGAGTAATTGCCACTCCCTGAAACAGTCCCCTTCACAGAATCTTGGCTCAAAGATGCAAGAGAATATATATTACTTGCAAACTGAGCAGTAATGTTGAAATCTTGCGTCACCTGCAATACTCTGGGATTATTTGTGTCCCCATCGCTCCATTGCGTAAAATGATACCCGTAATTCGGAATTGCCGTAAGACTAACATTTGTTAGATACACATAACTACCTCCTCCTAAAACATTACCCATATCAATGTTTTGACTATTCGCACCAATTGTATAGCTATTTGACGCAAAGTGAGCAGAATAATGCATATCTTGAATCACTTGAATATATCTTGGATTATCAGTACAGCCATCTCCCCATTGAGTAAAATGGTATCCATATTTAGATATAGCAGTTATCATTACGGTATCCAAATAGTGCGCCACTTGAACACCAACCACATTTCCCATGTTTGTATCACACCCGCCACTAATCACATAAGTATTCCTTTCAAAGATCGCAAAAATCAAAGTATCACTTGCCACCTGCAACACTCTTGGATTAGTCGTATCGCCATCGCTCCACTGAGAAAAATAATAGCCATAATTGGAGACTGCAACAATTGTGTCAAATGTATTATAATCAAAAACGCCAGAACCTGAAACACTCCCCCTATTCGGAGTTAGTGTTTCCGCTCTCACTTGATATCTATTTCTAGCAAACTGAGCCACAAAAACCTTATTACTGTCAGCAGTAACAGTTCTTGGATTTTGAGAATTCCCATCATTCCATTGTAAAAAATGACACCCGGTCATTGGGACCGCTGTCAATGTTACATTTGTCAAATAATCCTCTGTAGAAGTTCCTAAAACAACACCTTGAGAAGTGTCAGCACTAATTCCTCTAACCGTATACTGATTGTAACCAAACAAAGCAACATATAGCATGTCACCTTCTACTTGAACGGTACGGGGATTATTTGTCGATCCATCATTCCACTGAGTGAAGTGGTATCCATAATTTGGCGTAGCTGTCAATATAACCGTAGTTAAATAATCCTGCGTAGCAGTTCCAACAACTTCTCCCATCACCGTATCGGAACTTTCACCCGTCACGGTATATCGATTAAACCCAAAATTTGCCGTATAAGTCACATTGCTATCAACTTGAACCGTGCGAGGATTGTCCGTCAAGCCATCGTTCCATTGGGAAAAGTGATATCCATAGTTTGGGATGGCTGTCAATACAACAAATGCCAGGTAATTCTGCATGGATGAGCCTTCAACCACCCCTCGCACTGTATCAGAACTCTCTCCTGTCACACTATATTGGTTATATGCAAAACTTGCCGTATAAGCCACATTGCTATCAACTTGAACTATACGAGGATTGTCAAGAGACCCGTCGTTCCATTGGACAAAGTGGTATCCATAATTTGACATTGCCGTTAACACAACAGTCGTCATGTAATCTTGTGTAGAAGTTCCCGATACCATACCCATCACAGTATCCGCACTCAACCCTGTCACGGTATATTGGTTGTATGCAAAATGTGCTGTATAAATCACATTACTATCAACTTGAACTACACGAGGATTGTCTGTTGATCCGTCATTCCAATGTGTGAAATGACATCCATAGTTTGGTATAGCTGTCAGTACAACCGAGGTTCCGTAATTCTGCGTTGATGTACCATCTACAGCCCCCATCATTGTATCAGCGCTAGCCCCTGTCACAGTATATTGGTGGCAAGCAAATATCGCAGACAAAGAAACATCTTCAGTGAGGGTAATAGTTCTAGGATTAAAATAATTCCCATCACTCCACCTTACGAAGTAGAATCCACGATTAGGTATTGCTCTAATAATGTGAGACGTGTTGTAATCAGCTATTATTCCACCACTCACACTACCCTCATTACTATTACATGACAACGTAAGCGTGAACCTTGCAGGAATAAAATATGCAAATAATGACATATTGGTATCTGCCACAATCGTTCTTGGGTTAGTTGTAACTCCATCACTCCAACCAGCAAAAACATAACCATAATTAGGCATAGCTTCCAATACAACATTTTGGCCATAACCTACAGTATCACTTCCTTGCACAGTACCATACAGTTCATTCTCCGAAAATCCAACTATGGAAACTGGGATGGGGTGCGCTAATTTCCTAACAGAAATCCCATCAACAGCAGCAGGTGGCATTCTTCCATACGAAGCATTATTTTTCCATAGTAAAGACAACTTCCATTTACCTTCATGAGGTATATTAATTTGACATTCATTATGTTGCCATGTAGACTGTAAATTCAACTTTCCTCCGTCTAAAGAAATCCACCCTGGAGGAAGTGCATTATAGGAAAAGCCAGAAGGTGCGTAAGAAATTTCAAAATCAATGGAATCTGGCACTAACGCCACACGAAGATAATCATGTATTGTTTCTCCGTAACATCGCCAATCATAAGAAAAAGAATAGACTCCTGATTCAAGGTCTAAAACCTTATATGCACAAACGAAAGAGGCACTAGATACCGTATATTGATTTGATGAATTATTATTTGTTATATACAATGACCTTGACCCAGCACTTGCGACATCTGTCCCAACCATCCAATGATTCGTCTGATTAGCATTCACATATTCCCACCCATACATTTGTGTTGAATTTTCAAAAGATGTAGAATACGGAAGATCAAAAGACAACTTAATGTCTGGTCTCACATTTGATATCACTCCACATAGAGTTGGAGCCAAACTTGCACAAGAATCCGAATAATTATCACTTGCACGCCACACCGAACTAGAATACACTGTACTGTGATTATAATACTTCGGCATCGATGTAGTATAATCAGATGTATGAACCACAACTAGCAAAAGACTTGAAGTCCCATCATATTCAAATGGTGTGTGTAATGGATACTCCTCCCATCCTAATGAGGTTGCAATAGTTTGGTTATTTGAAAAATATACTTCTTGCAAATCACTCAAATTTTCCCATCCCCCAGACAAGTTATGAGAGGACGTATGTCCCATATAAATACGGATTCTTTCTACTGCAAAGTTTCCTGTAGCAGCAACATTAAACCATAATGTATCAACAATACCACCTTTCCCTATCTCAGAAGCACAATATAAATATTCAGAAGTTGAATACAAACTTTCTGCCTGGAATGGAATTGTACAGGAACTGTCTGCGGCATTACCAACAACTATTTCATCACAATCGGCATCAGGATTTTCAAATATAACACCTATAGAGCCCCATGGATACATTGACAGATACGTTTCAACCGTTCCGCAAGGAACAAAAATTATTGGAGATATTCCTGTTTCAAAAGAACCACCATGTGGAGGTTCTTCTCCCAACAAAACAATCTGATCAATACCATGGCAACCATAGAAAGCACTCGTTCCGATTTGCGCCAAATTTGCGCCAAATGTCACTCTTGAAAGATTAGTACAATTATAGAATGCATGATTCCCAATAGTCAAAACGCTATCGGGAATAGTTATAGAATCAAGACTTGTACAACCATAAAAAGCATATGCGCTAATATCTGTAACAGAATTGCCTATTATCAAATGAGATAGACTACTACAATCATTGAATGCATAATCTCCAATAGTCACAACGCTATTGGGAATTGTTATAGATTCAAGATTTGAGCAACCATCAAACGCCGCTTCTGAAATCATAGATATACGGTCGGGCAATATAATATTTTGAAGACTTCGACAAGCTGAAAACGCATATTGACCTATTATTCTTATTGTATTGGGCAATAAAAGTTCCGACAAAGCATAACAACTAGCAAAACAATACGAACTTATGGTGCTCAAACTGTCAGGCAAATTAATAGTCAGAAGACTTCCACATCTTTGAAATGCTGATGAACCTATAGATTCAATTATATTTGGCATGTTGATTGATGTGATTTCATTACAACCACTAAATGCCCCAGCCGCAATTTGGACCACAGGATAGGTATTTGGACCATATGTCACTGAATCAGGAATCACAACATCTCCACTAAGTACTGTATGCCCATCCCATGGATAATAATTTGAACTACCCATATCCGTATTATAACGTGGATCTGTAACCGTTGCTGTATTTCCGTTTATATGATAATACAAAGTATGACCACTTGGGGATACTGCACTAATATTTTGACCATAAACTCCCCCTGATATAATCAGTGCGATAAAAAATAATATTTTTTTCATGTGAATTATATGATTTAGTATTATCTCAAATATAAAAAAAACCGTGAACTTTTTGTCACGTCCGAGGTCCTAGGATACCCACACCACAAACAAGAAAGCTCACGGCATAACCGAGAGCGCTTGCTATTTCCTTGTGTAGTGTGTCGAAATTTCCTAGGTTTCGGTACGTATAGAGAAAATGTAAACGCTTTTATCTACTTTTTTTAACAATATAATTAATAACTATATTACTATCATCCAACAACTTAAAATTAATTAAACATTATATTATTTTTGTAAAAATATATTTTTTTTGTTGAATCGTCAATTTTTTTTTTACACAAATCGTTCTCTGTATGTTTATCTCACACCAAACTTATACATTTTTCCAATCTCATACTCGTCATTCGGTTTTCAGCATTTATAGCATTAGTCTGCTAATTATTTATATAATGCATTGGTATATTTCCACTCACTATTATTTCGCAAAAAAATGTAAATTTGTAACTAATAGGCATTTTACATTTACACATAAAACACTGCAAATCAACATACAATAAAAACAAAGAAATCATTTGCACTAAATAAAACGATACAAAATGAAGAAAAACATCCTAGTTCACAGCGGAATCATCGTCTTACTCTTAATCATTTCAGCCATTTACTTTATGCCCATACTGCAAGGGAAAGCGCTTTCCCAAGGCGACTTGCAAAAATACGAAAGCATGGCTAAAGCGCAGAAGGATTACCACAAAACTACAGGAGAATATACAACATGGTGCCCCAGTATGTTTAGCGGAATGCCCGGTTATCAAATCACCAACAGTCCGCAGCATTCGGTTTTCACACCGATAAAAAACGCACTTATACTCAGCCCGCTCAACCGCCACAATGACGTAGGTGTTATATTTCTGTACCTTTTGGGATTTTATGTGGCGCTGGTGGCTTTGGGAGCAAGCCCATGGCTGGCGTTGCTGGGCGGACTGGCCTTTGGTTTGGGAAGCTACAATATCATCATTATCGAAGCCGGACATATATCAAAGGCTTGGGCTATGGCCATGATTGCCCCCATTTTGGCAGGCATGATCATGTGCCTGAAGGGTGCTTCAATTTTTAAGGAAGATAAACGCAAAGCCACCGGACAGCTTGTCTGGGGATCGATACTGTTTACCCTTGCCCTTGGTCTGCAGATTGCGTACAACCACATACAAATAACATTCTACACAGCCATTACCGGCATATTGATGGGTTTGGTGTATGCCATCTATGCCATCAAAGACCGTTATTTAAAATCGTTTTTCATGGCTGTAGGGGTTCTGGTAATCGGGGCCGCACTTGCTTTGGCCTGCAACACCCGCCACTTGATGGTGAATCAGGAATATGTAGAATACACCATGCGCGGAGGCAGCGAGATTACAGTAACACCTCAAGATATTTACGGTGAATCGTACCCCAGCAACAACAACAGCAACCAAGACGGCCTGGATATAAACTATGCATTCAGCTGGAGCTACGGCATCGGTGAGACCTACACGTTGCTGGTGCCCGGAGCCATGGGCGGAGGTTCGGGTGAGACCGTCAGCAAAGAAAGCGCCTCATACAAAAACCTGCACATAGAGCAAGCTCCCCTTTATTGGGGTGACCAACCCTTTACAAGTGGTCCGGTATATTTCGGAGCGATAGTGATATTCCTGGCACTGTTTGGATTCATCACAGTCAAAGGTCCCGAACGCTGGTGGCTATTGGCAGCGACCATCATTGCCATAGTGCTTTCATGGGGTAGAAATCTCATGGGATTCAACAGTTGGGTGTTTGAGCATCTGCCACTATACAACAAATTCAGAACACCTTCCATGAGTTTGGTGATAGCCAACGTGGCAATGGTTTTGATTGCAGTGCTGGGACTCAAAGAAGTATTCTCGAAAGCACTTGACCAGGCATCGATCAAACGCATGACTACCGCCCTGTATGTCTCGCTCGGGGTCACCGTGGGCATTATCCTTATCGGATTGATTATGCAAGGCAACTTCAGCTACAGCGGAAGCGCCGACCTTGATATGGCCAAACAATATGGCAACCAATGGAGCATGCTGCAGAGCATCTTCATAGAAGACCGCAAAGCGTTGTTTGTAGGCGACTCGTGGAGAAGCATCATCTTCATATTGCTTGCCGCAGCAGCATTATGGATATATATCAAAAAAATGGCTTCCGCCGGCAAATCGTCGTTACTTTTCATTGGTATGCTTGCCCTGCTTATTGTTATCGATTTGCAAGGGGTAAACAGCCGTTACTTGAACGAGGACAAATATGTACGCAACGCGCGTATGCTGGAGCAAAAACCCGCACAATACGATTATGACATCGACAACCAGGCAGCAATGTTCGGCGACAAGGATTTCCGCGTACTCAATTTAGCGGCCAATACCTTTAACGACTCGAAACCAAGTGCATTCCACAACCAAATCGGAGGTTACAGTGCAGCCAAATTGCGCCGCTACCAAGATTTGATTGACTTCTACATCAGCTATCAAATCAACCCGAATGTACTGAACATGCTCAACACCAGATACCTGGTGTTGCAAAACGGACAAGTACAACGCAATCCCGAAGCTTTAGGCAACTGCTGGTTTGTGTCAGAAGTGAAAAGTGTTGACAACCCCAATGACGAAATCACCGCCCTGCAACACAACAATCCATCAACCACAGCCATTGTCAACACTCAAGAATTTCCGTTGACGGCCAACTTCACACGCGACAGCACCGCAACCATTGAACTTGAACACAAACAACCAACAGACATAAACATCTTGACATACCACAGCAAGAGCAATACTGAACAATTGGCCGTATTCAGCGAGATTTACTACGCACCCGACTGGAAAGCATATATCGACGGACAACCTGCCGAATATATCCGTGCCAACTATGTGTTGCGCGCCATGGCTATACCCGCAGGAGAACACGTCATCGAATTCCGCAATGAAGCTCCAACAATGCACCGACTTGACAGCATTACATTGATATGCTCGATTGTAACCATCGCCATCATCGCCGGAGTTCTGTTTATTTATTACCGTCGTAAAAACAAAACCGCTTAACATGCTCCTATCGGTCATCATCTGCACATACAACCGCGACAGATACATCTACAATATTTTACGAAGCATTGCGGAGAACGACCTGTCGCATTCCGAATACGAAATTGTTCTGGTAAACAACAATTGTACCGACAATACCGAAACGGAATGCAACAGGTTTCGTGCCGATTTCCCCGATATCGACTTCCAATACATCATCGAGTCGGAGCAGGGATTGTCGTATGCCCGAAACTGCGGTATCAGACATTCGAAGGGAGATGTACTGGTTTATGTTGATGACGATGCCCTTATCAACAAAGAATACCTCAGCACCTACGCCCGCTTCTTTGGAGAAAACCCCGATGCGGTAGCAGCCGGAGGCCCCATCATACCACAATACGACAATTGCGAGGAACCCAAATGGATGGCGCATTACACTCGCCAACTCATAACCGGGAAACTTTATCTTGGCAACCACCAACATGAATTCCCAAAGGGTGCTTTCCCCGGAGGAGGTAACG
>CALEPD010000212.1 GCA_937910265.1 uncultured Bacteroidales bacterium | reverse complement strand
ACCGCAAGGATGGTGGCCATCGTCAGTCCGGACTCCGCCCCGGTGAAGCGCCTGGTGCAGGACGCCCGGGATGCGGGCCGCGTCATCGACGCCACCTGCGGCCGCCGCACCCGTGCGGTGATCGTGATGGATTCCGACCATGTGGTCCTCTCGCCCCTGCAGCCGGAAACGGTGGCCGGGCGCATGGAGGGCAAGGCAAAGAGTACGGATGAGGAGGATGTGGAATGAAAACAACGCGCAAGGGCATGCTGCTGGTGATCTCCGGCCCCTCCGGTACAGGCAAGGGCACGCTGATCGATAAGCTGCTGAAGGAAGATCCCAGCTTCGTTTTCTCGGTGAGCGTCACGACGCGCAAGCCCAGAGATTATGAAGTGCAGGATGTACATTACCACTTTATTTCCGACGAAGAATATGATAAACTATTGGCGGAGGATGCTTTCATCGAGCATGCTACCGTTCATGCCAACCGCTACGGCACGCTGAAGAGCGAGGTCTATGAGCGGATGGAAAAGGGTCAAAACGTGCTGCTGGATATCGATCCCCAGGGTGCCAGGGAAGTGGTAAAGAAATGGCCTGAAAGCGTTTCCGTTTTCATTCTGCCCCCTTCCTATGAAGAGCTGCGCAAACGTCTCTATACCCGGAATACGGACGATCCTGTGGAAATTGAACGCCGGCTTGGCAATGCCAAGGGCGAAATTGATCAGGTGAATTTGTATAAATACGCGGTGGTAAACGATCAGCTGGAGGCTGCCTACAACCAGGTTGCAGCCATCGTCGCCGCAGAAAAACAGCGTACAACCCGGTATTTCCCCGTGGTTGAATGATAAAGGAGGAACATTCAAATGTCTGTAAACAAGCCTGCTATTGATGATCTGTGCAAGAAGGTTGACTGCCGGTATACGCTGGTGGTGGAATCTGCCAAGCGTGCCCGGGAACTGGTGGCCGGTTCTCAGCCCCTGATTGATCCCAAGGATAAGAAGCCTGTTTCCATCGCTGTGGAAGAAATTGACCGCGGATTGCTGACCTATCATCGCAATCTGGAAGACGAAGAGGCGTAAACCATGAAATTGACAGGAAAAACGGTGGTGCTGGGCATTACCGGCGGCATTGCTGCCTATAAAGCATGCGAATTGTGTTCCCGTCTGCGTAAAGCAGGTACGGAAACCTACGTCATCATGACCAAGAACGCATGTGAATTTGTGGCGCCGCTTTCCTTTGAAACGCTCACCAATCATCCTGTAGTGACGGATACCTTTGCACGGCCTGAAACCTGGGAAGTGGAACATGTGGCGCTGGCCAAGAAAGCGGATATTTTCGTCATTGCCCCGGCCACGGCCAATATCATGGCTAAGATGGTCTGCGGCATTGCGGATGATATGCTGTCTACCACCGTGCTGGCCACCAAGGCGCCTGTTCTTGTTGCCCCGGCCATGAATACCGGCATGTGGGAACATGCTGCTACTCAAGCCAATGTGGAAAAGCTGAAAAAACGCGGGGTCCATTTTGTGGGCCCTGAAGGTGGTTTCCTGGCCTGCGGCGACAGCGGCGCCGGGCGCATGAGCGAACCGGCAGATATCTTTGAAGCTATCTGCCATATTCTCTGTCCCGTACAGGATATGGCCGGGCTGAATGTGCTGGTCACGGCTGGTCCTACTCGGGAAGCGCTGGATCCTGTCCGCTACATTACCAATCATTCCAGCGGCAAGATGGGCTATGCCATTGCGGAAGCTGCCCAAAAACGCGGTGCCCATGTTACGCTGCTTTCCGGGCCGGTACAGCTGAAAGCGCCGGAAGGCGTGGATGTGGTGGATGTGATGTCTACACAGGATCTGTATGACCGGATGATGGAATACTGTGAAAAGCAGCATATCATCATTCAGGCAGCGGCTCCGGCCGATTTCACGCCCCTTTCCTTTGCGGAAGAGAAGATTAAAAAAGATGACGACGGGAATGTAACGTTTGTCATGAAGCAGACCCAGGATGTGGCACAGGCTGTCGGTAAACGGAAGCAACCCGGCCAGGTTCTCATTGGCTTTGCTGCGGAAACAGAAAAGGTAAACGAGCATGCAAAGAAGAAGCTGAAAAAGAAAAATCTGGACATGATCGTTGCCAATGACGTGACCCGTCCCGGTGCAGGTTTCAATGTGGATACCAACATTGTCACCTTTATTACCGAAAATGGGCTGGAAGATATGCCGCAGCTTTCCAAAGCCGATGTGGCAGATAAGCTGCTGGACAGAGCGTTGAAGATCTATCAGAAATAAGGGAGGCGAAAGGGTGTACGCGGAGATCATCGTGGATATTGCTGCGGAACAGGTCGACCGTGTATTTACCTATGCCGTTCCGGAACATATGCATTTGCTGCCGGGCATGCGGGTGGAAGTTCCCTTTGGCCGGCAGACAAAAGAGGGGTTTGTGATCCGCCTGAAAAGTACGGCGGATTATGACCCGGGAAAAATTAAAAACATTCTGTCAGCACCGGAAGATTACCCGGTGCTGCTGCCGCAATTAATGGCATTGGCTGAAGAAATCCGGGAGAAATACCATTGCCCGCTATGCGAAGCCATTCGGCTGATGCTGCCTGCCCAGATGCGGGGCAATCGGGTAAAAATCAAAACAGAGGAGCAGGTGCGGCTCATCATCCCACAAGACATGGTGGATGAAGCCATTGCCAAGGAAACACGCTCCAAAAAGCGGAGAATGATCCTTACCATTCTCTCTGACGGGCAGATGCATTCCATGGAGGAAGTGCGGGCACTGGTCAAGGATGCCCGTCAGGCTGTTGATTATCTGAAGGACAGAGAGATACTGGAATATGTGAACGTGGAAAAACTGCGTTCACCCTATACCGGTGCTATCGACGAAAATCAGGATAAGGTATTGACAGCGGAACAGCAGGAAGTGCTGGGGGAAATGATCCCGGCGCTGCTTTCCGGCACGAAACATCCTTTCCTTTTGCATGGTGTTACAGGATCCGGCAAAACGGAAGTGTACATCCGTCTTGTGCGTGAAGCGGTTAGGATGGGGAAAGGTGCCATTATCCTTGTACCGGAAATTGTGCTGACGCCGCAGATGATCCAGTGGTTCAAATCCCGCTTTGGCGACAATATGGCCGTGCTCCATTCCCGGCTTTCTGCCGGCGAACGGTTCGATGAATGGCGGCGAATCCGTTTCGGACATGCAAGGATCGTGATCGGCGCCCGATCGGCGGTGTTTGCGCCGGTGGAAAATCTGGGTGTCATTATCGTGGATGAAGAGCACGAACAAAGCTACCTTTCCCAAAGCTTTCCGCAGTATGATGCACGGGAAATGGCTGTTTCCCGCTGTAAACGGGAAGGGGCGGTATGTTTACTTGCCAGTGCCACGCCCAGCATCTATTCCTATGCCATGGCGCGGCGCGGGGATTATACGCTGCTGGAAATGCCTCATCGAATCCTGAACCGTCCGTTACCGGAAATTGAACTGGTGGATATGCGGCAGGAATTGCGCAGGGGCAATAAAAGCATGTTTTCCTATGCGCTGAAGCAAAAACTGGATGCCTGCATCGCTGCCGGGCAGCAAGCCATGCTGTTTATCAACCGGCGCGGCTATGCATCATCGGTGAATTGCCGTAAATGCGGCGAAACCATCCGTTGCAGCCGGTGTGATGTGAGCATGACGTATCATAGCTTCGATAAAACCATCCGTTGTCACTATTGCGGCGCCATTTTGCCCATGCCCAGGGTTTGCCCGTCCTGCGAAAGTACATACATCAAACCCATGGGGACGGGCACGCAGAAAGTGGAAGAGGAATTGAAAAAGCTCTATCCCGGAGTTGGTATTATCCGGATGGACATGGATACCACCACGGAAAAGAACGCTCATTTCGATCTGGTGAATCAATTCCGGGCCGGGAAAGCCCAAATACTGCTTGGTACACAGATGATAGCCAAAGGGCTGGATTTTCCGCAGGTTACGCTGGTTGGTGCTGTGATGGCGGATATGAGCCTGAATTTTCCGGATTACCGGGCGGCGGAACGCACGTTCCAGCTTCTGGTTCAGGTGGCAGGCCGTGCAGGACGGGGCGAAAAGCCGGGGCAAGTGGTGATCCAGACGTATCAGCCGGAGCATTATGCGCTTGAATCGGCCGTCAAACAGGATTACAGACTGTTTTTTTCGCAGGAATTCGACCGGCGAAAGCAAGCCCTTTATCCGCCCTTTACGCTGATGGTGCGTTTTCTGTGCGATGCGAAAATCATGGAAGATGCCCGCGAAACGGCGGAAGAAATAAAGAAGGAAATAGAAGCACTGTTCGGTAATACGCCGTTATGGCGGCGGATTCTCTATATCCGGGCGGATGAAGCACCGATCGGCAAAATACAGGATCGCTGCCGGGCACAGGTGCTGATGAAATTATTGAACCATCCGGATACGGATACCATGCTTGAAAAAATGCAGGAAATGGCAAAGAAGGAAAGAAAAGCCCATACAGTACTGGAAATCAATCCGTCATCCCTTGCATAACAGGAGGAAAGAACAATGATTCGCAAAATTATTACACTGGGCAATGAAACGCTGCGGAAAATCAGCAATCCCATCAAAAAATTCGATTTGCGGCTGTGGCTGCTGCTTCGTGATATGGCAGAAACCATGTATGATGCCAATGGTGTGGGTCTTGCTGCACCTCAGGTTGGTGTTTTGAGAAGAATCGTCATCGTTGAGATCGACGATATTAAATATGAAATGATCAACCCCGAAATCATCGAATACAAGGGCACGAAAGAATACTTCAACGAAGGTTGCTTGAGTGTGCCCGGCATACACGAGGATGTACTCCGCTACCTTTCCGTAGTGGTAAAATACCAAGACACCGACTTCAACGAGCACGTCGAGGAATTTACCGGAATGCTTGCCCATGCCGCACAACACGAGATCGACCATCTTGAAGGCACCGTGTTCGTTGACCGCCTAAGCGCCATCCGCAAGACACTTATCCGCCGTAAACTCAATGACATCGTTTCTGGAAAAGTCGATGTAAGCTACAAAATGAAAAGAGTGAGAAAATAACAAACCTAAAAACCAAATATATTATGAAAAGAATACCATTCTGCCTCACATTTATTGCCATCGTCATAACGATTGTTGGATGCTCGCCCTCGCGCGAAGAGCTGCAAAGTCAGATCTCCCGGTACGAACAAACCATCATCAATACCGATGTTTACGCAGGACAAAAGTCGACAGACACCCTCATCGACCTTTACACCACCTACGCTAACAACTTCCGCGACGACACCATTACACCGGTATACCTTTTCCGTGCCGCCGACTTGGCGTCGAACACCGGCAAATCAGACCAAGCCATCGAACTGTTCAACCGCATCATATCATCTTATCCCGAGTACCGCGACATTGCCGGCTGCTACTTTATGATAGGCTACACCTATGAAAACAACGAGCAGTACGACTTGGCAAAGGAGGCATACCAAACCTTCGTCGACAACTTCCCCGACCACCTGCTTGCACCCTCCACCGAAAAGATGATTCCTTATGTAGGCTTGCCGTCAGAGCAAGTGCTGAGCATACTCCTCGACAGCATTGCAAATGATACAATGTAACACACAAGAACCCATATAATTCATTTAAACAAAACAACATCATGAAAAAAATATTAGCTTTAGCATGCGTAGCATTGTTACTCGCTGTAACCGTTTCATCATGCTCACGCCACACCACTTGTCCCGCATACAGAGGCTCTGTTGCTCAAGCACAATAATCCATACATATTACATCGGACAACATGGATAAGCCATACATCATCGCCGGCATCCAGCAAATCGGAATCGGATGCCAGTCATTTCAAGAATCGTGGAAGTGGTATATCGAAATGTTCGGGATGAACGTCCGCGTACTTGAAGACGATACTGTAGCCGAACGCATGCTCCCCTACACAGGAGGACAGGCCCAAAAACGACATGCTTGTATTGCCCTCAACCTCCAAGGAGGTGGAGGTTTTGAAATCTGGCAATATTCCGAACGCACCCCGAAACCTATCGACTTCGAGATAGCCGTGGGCGATCTGGGAACATTCGCAGCCAAGATAAAGAGCAACAACATCTCTAAATTCCACGACGAGCTGTCGGCAAAATACAGCCAAGTAGGCCCCTTAACCCAACAGCCCAACGGTGCGAAATGCTTCTTCGTCACCGACCCTTGGAACAATGTATTCCAAATTGTAGAAGAGCCCACCGTATTCATCAACCAAAACCGTAACAACGGAGGCATCGCAGGAGCCATGATCGGATGCAGCAATATCGACAACACGCTGCCCCTGTACCAAGAGCTCATCGGATACGACACCGTTGTATACGATGTCACCGACAATTTCTCCGACCTCGCATGCCTCAACAAAGGCAATGAACGCTACCGCCGCGTACTGCTCACCCACTCGGCACCGCGTAAAGGAGCATTCGCTCCCCTCTACGGACAAAGTTACATCGAACTGGTACAGACACTGGAACACACCCCGAGAAAGATATACGAAGGCAGATATTGGGGCGACCCTGGATTTATACAAATATGCTTCGACGTAACCAACATGCGCGAACTTGAGAAAGAGTGCAATCAATTGGGATACCCCTTCACCGTTGACAGCTGTAAAAACGACGACCACTTCGACATGGGAGAGGCCAGCGGACATTTCACCTACATCGAGGACCCTGATGGCTCGCTCATCGAATTGGTGGAAGCCCATAAACTCACCATCAACAAAAAACCCCGTATTGCCATCGATCTGCTGAAACGCAATCGGCAAAAACCCTTCCCGAAACTGTTCTTCCGCCTGATGGCACTCTCGAAGGTTAAATTATAATCATAAAAAAAATGCAATGGGAAGTCTCAAAAAATACTTGATGCAGGACATACGATTCCATGAGGCCCTCAAAGCCTGCATGAACTGCGGAGTTTGTACAGCGATATGCCCTGCCGCTGAATTTTACGAATACGACCCACGCCGTATATGCGACATTGTACAACGCGGCAACGAATCGGAAATCGAGCAATTGCTTAAAAGCGACACCATTTGGTTCTGCGGGCAATGCATGTCGTGCAAAACACGCTGCCCCCGCAACAATATCCCCGGCGAACTCATCTCGGTGCTGCGCAAAGCCTCACAGGAATTAGGGTTCTTCCGCGAAAGCGCCATGGGACGGCAACAAGTCTTCTTGATGAAAACCCTCGGCAACAACATCTTGGAGATAGGATATTGCGTACACCCCGACAAAGTGAATCCCGAACAGCATCCCGAGCAAGGGCCCATATGGGCATGGTATACCGAAAACATAAAGGATATCGCACCCAAATTGGGGGCCAACTATCACGGAGCCGGAGCCGGAGCACTCAGGGACATCCCCCAGGAAGACTTGGACGAAGTGCGTAAAATATTCGAAGTAACCGGTGGCCTTAAGTTAAAATCTATCGTTGAGGATGAATAACAAATTCGGCTTTTCCATATCCATACCGCGCTCTGTCAATCTTGACGAGGATTCGACAAACACTGTCGAACACAAACTATTGGAGCTGGAACCATCCTACAGTTTGTGTATCGGTTGCGGCGGTTGCACTGCCACCTGCTCAGCCGGACAGTTTACAAAGTTCAACATACGACGCACCCACACATCCTTCCGACGCGGACAAGCAAAACTAACCGCCAATGAACTATACAATTGTATGCTGTGCGGCAAATGTACTCTTGTATGTCCACGAGGAGTAAATCTACGGTCGCTGATAATCAATATGAAAAATATGATGGAGGAGTAACCCATGTTTGCATACTACGTCATTCCATTCTGCATTGGTACTATTGCACTTTTAGTCATCTGTTTAATAAAATTTGTCAGATGGATACACCAGCTTGACAAACAGCAAAAACACGCAATTAAGAAAAACATCCTATCCAATAAATTCCTTCTCTCCATTTGGGAAATCATACGGGAAGGCTTATTCCACATCCGCATCAGCAAACACCATCCATTACTCGGATATATGCACCGTAGCCTGGCTTTCGGATGGTTTATGCTTATTGTCGTGGGTTTCTTTCAAGCCTTGTTCGCATTCCCCCAAGGACACCAATTCTATGTAGCCATTTTCTTCAACTATTTCGAGCCTCGTACCGACCTTTTACATCACCATGAGTACGAAATATTTTTCGCCAACTTCATGGACATCCTGCTCATTTATGTTATTTCGGGATTATTACTGGCAATGCTCAAATCGGTTTGGTCAAAGCCGCTCGGCATGAAACGTACTACACGGTTAAACCTTACCGACCGCATTGCAAAGTTTGCCTTGTGGGCCATATTCCCGTTGCGCCTTATTGCCGAAAGCTGCACCTCAGCCATTTACCATAACGGCGGATTCATGATCCGGTCCGTTGGCAACCTTTTCGCCCAAATGGGCCTCAAATCCCCTATTCTGGAATACAACTGCTGGATGCTCTACAGTCTCGCACTGGGCACTTTCTTCTGCCTTATGCCATTCACCCGCTACATGCACATTTTCACCGAAATACTGCTTATTATCCTAAGGAAATGGGGCGTCAAGGAAACTGACAAGAAAACAGGATACACCTTCGTCGAACTCAGCGCCTGCTCACGCTGCGGAATATGCATCGACCGCTGTCCAATAAACAAGTATCTTGACAACAGCACCATTCAAGGTGTTTACATGCTTCAAACCATACGCAACAAAGACCTATGGAATAAAGCAGAGGCGATAGCAAAAAACTGCATGATGTGCGACCAATGCGTTGTTGAATGTCCTGTGGGCATTGACTTGAGTGCCATAAGAACCCATGTACGCTCAGCCTCAAACCACAAGATTGACAATGGCGATTCATTCCAATTCCTGAAGAAGGTTCACCCTTTCAACGCCATCGGACGAATTGCATACTTCGGAGGCTGCATGTCACAACTCACACCAGCCATCACCAATGCAATGGAGTCGATTTTCAACGAAACCGGACAAAAATATTGGTATATGGACAAAGATCGCTCCATTTGCTGCGGCCGTCCGCTACGCCAACAAGGCCTCACCAAGCAGGCCGACGCGTTGAAACGCAAAAACAGCGAACTCATCGAGCAGTCGGGCGCCACCATGCTGGTTACCTCGTGTCCTATATGCTACAAATCGTTTAAAAAGGAATACGACCTCAAAATACCTGTGCTGCATCATTCCGAATATATCGACATCCTTATCAAAAACAATAAATTGTCGTTGAACAAGTCTGATTTACAGATTACATACCACGACCCATGCGAACTGGGAAGAGGATGCGGCATCTACAATGAACCCCGCAACGTTATCAATACAGCTGCAACCCTCGTAAAAACAAACAACGAGCGCGATAAAAGCATTTGCTGCGGATTCAACTTGGGCAACATCAGCATTACCAACAAGCAACAGGAATCCATCCGCGATGCTGCACTTGACAATCTTACCGCCCCGAATCCCGATATAATTGCAACAGCCTGCCCCATGTGCAAGAAAGCGTTGTCGAGAAACAGCGACAAGCCTGTCAAAGACATTGCTGAAATTGTTGTAGAACAATTAAAACCATAAAGTCATGAACAAACGCTATTGGAACGAATACCAAAAGGAGATAGCAGACGATCACTTTTTTTATGAAAGAAGTTGCATTCGCCAAACCTTTTTTCCCGGATCGGAATCTGCATTCTTAAAGATACTACGCGAAGAACTCGGGAAAGACATATGCGACAATCCCCATCAGCACACCTGTACCGGGATTGGATACCACAGCGATATTGTTCCATTGGAGACCACCATGACCATTGTAGCCCGCCTCTTTTCGCTGATGAAGGAATGCGGATACAGCAATTATGTACCCTCCTGCGTAACAAGCTTCGGCATTTTCACTGAAATCATGGCAAAATGGGAAGAGCATCCCGAACTGAAAGAGCAGGCTCGGCAATACTTGTGGGAATCATGTAAAAGGGAATTCGAAGTCCCTGAAAACATTGTCCACCCCAGCGATGTCATATACAGATTCCGAGAAGAGTTGAAACCCAAAATGGAATACCAACTTGTCAACCGTTTCAACGGCAAACCGCTGAAAGTTGTTGAGCATATTGGATGTCATTACGCTAAAATATTCCCCCACCACGGGATTGGAAAAGCTGAATTTCCATACGTTTTGGCCGGTATGATTGAGTCGTGGGGAGGCGAAGTGGTTGATTACCCGGAACGCCGGCACTGTTGCGGATTTGGATTCAGACAATACCTTGTACAGGAAAACAGAGGCTACAGTATTGCCAACACCCAAAAGAAATTTGAGTCGATGGAGCCGTTTGAACCCGATTTCATCCTCACAAACTGCCCTGGATGCTCGATGTTTCTCGACAAATGGCAGTACACTATTGCAGAGATGCAACATAAAACCTACGACAAAGAAGGATATGGCATTCCTGTACTAACCTACGAAGAGCTTACGGGATTGCTACTCGGATACGACCCATGGACACTGGGGCTACAATTGCATCAAGTCCAAGCCGAACGCCTAATGGACAAAATAGGCATCCGATACAATCCCAACGAAAAATACAAGGGTATCAGCGGTAAAATACTGCCATCCCCCAACACACCCGATTGTCTCCTCATTTAAGCAATTTAATCAGATGAAAGAAATAGCAATTATTGGAGCAGGCCCAGCAGGTATCGAAGCGGCACACATATTGGCAAACAACAACATAAAGGTCAGTATATTCGAGCAACGCGAATCGCCGTTGAACAATATAACCGACAAAGCATTTTTATTCCCCAACTTTGCCGACGCACAAGATGTGGCCAAACAATTGATGAACAAACTGCAGAACCCCAACATCCAATTGCAATGCAACCATTGCATAGCCGACGTCCATTCCCAACTGATAGCCGACGTCCGCGGAGAGAATTACCCACCCTTTTATCGCGCAATTGTCGACGACAAACAATATGACGCCGCACTTATAGCCACAGGATACAAGCCCTTCGATGCCCACAGAAAGGAAGAATTGGGATATGGGATATACAATGGAGTAATCACTTCGCTTGAAATGGAGAACATGATTCGCTCAGGCAAAATAACGAGTCATGCATCCGACACCCCCAAAAGAGTGGTTTTCCTTCAATGTGTAGGGTCCCGTGACGAAAAAACAGGTAACCATTATTGCTCGAAACTGTGCTGTGTCACTGCCGTAAAACAAGCCATTGAAATAAAAAAGATACACCCAGACTGCGATATTCATGTATTCTATATGGATTTAAGAATGTGGGGGCAAGGTTTCGAGGAAATGTACAGAACTGCCCAATCGGAATATGGAATCAAATTTATCAGAGGGCGCATATCGGAAGCCAGCGAGACTTTCGACAACAAAGTACAGATAAAAGCAGAAGACACATTGATGGGATTGCCACTGAAGATGACCTCCGACCTTTTGGTGCTTATGATTGGCATGGAAGCATCTGACGGAACAGTACAGTTGTCCACCTCATGCAATATATGCGGGGATTATGGTTTTGCACAGTCGATTGACCCACACATAAACGACAATAAAACGCTGTCGGAAAAGATATATGTGGCAGGAACATGCAAGCGACCTATGACCATAAACGACTCGATACTCGACGGCCGGTCGGCAGCACTGTCAATCATCGGAGATATGGTTAAATGAGAAATGAAACAGGACGATTTAAAATGCAAATCGTCCTGTTTCTTTAATATGATACAAGCTTGATGAATTACATGGATTTTATTTTGCGGGAAAGCACGGCGCACAATCCGGGGAAAAAGCGTTTGATATGAGCCATCAGCAATTCCTTGCTTCCCACAAGCACTTCACGCTTTCTGCGGGCCACAGCTCTTAAAATTTTCCTTGCAGCTTTTTCCGGTGATATTCCTCCAGCCTGCCCTGCGTCCATTTTTCCATGACGTTTGCCGTCTTTTTCCAATGCATACAAAGAAATATTGGTTTTCACACGTCCGGGGCAGACAATGGTAACTCTGATGTTTTGGTTATAATACTCGGCCTGAATGGTCTCGAAAAAGCCATACAACGCGTGTTTGGCCGAAGAATAGGCACAACGCATCGGGAAACCGAAACGTCCGGCTATGCTTGTGGTAACAACTAACTGACCGCCTCCATTATCCAACATCTTAGGCAAAATGGTTTTTGTCATAACCACTGGAGCGAAATAGTCGATATCCATAACTTTTCGGATAACATGCATTTCTGTTTCCACTGTTGTGCCGCGTTGGCTAATGCCGGCATTGTTGTAGAACACATCGATTTTACCGAAAGTGTTCCAAGCCCGGTTGGCAAGATCTTCCAATTGGTCGGTTAGAGCAAGGTCGAATGGCAAGGCAACAGCGTCAGGTGCGCCCAACTGCTTGCATTTTTCAACTACTTTTGCCAACAAATCGGTTTCCAATGCTGTCAGAATCAACTTGGCTCCAGATTTTGACAATTCATAAGCCACAGCCTCACCTATGCCCGAAGAGGCTCCTGTTATCCAAACAATTCTATTACTAAAATTCATACCAAGCAGTTTTACAACCCATCTATCGATTAGTCAATTTTTCAACTTCATGCTTGAACCACGTAGCGCGGTCACATCCTTCACCGGTATTCAGCAATACTTTATCCCCGTTACGAATCAGACCTTTTTTCAGTGATTCAAAAAATCCGGCATAGCAAACCACAGAGGCCGGGCCCATCAATACGCCTGCTTTATCAAGCATGTTTTTGCCGTAAACCGGCAACTCCGATTCAACGACACGTACAAAAGCGCCACCACTGTTACGCACCAAAGGTGCCACCAGTGGATAGTTGCCTGGATTGGCTGCAGTAAGTATACCTATGCGGGTAGAGACGTTATCCTTGACAACATAATCATGTTCCCATCCTTCGGGAAATTGCTGTGATACAGCATTCTCCCAAGAGGTCACCATGGGATCACAGGTATCCTGTTGAACCAAGATCATGCGAGGAAACTCATATTTTTCATCATGATATATTTCCTGGAGGTCACGATATCCTTTTTCGAAAGCCAATGGGCTGGTACCGCCTGCCACCGACTGAAGGTAGACGGTGGGAAGGGTGCCCATTTGCCGAATGCATTCAAACACCATTGTTCGCTTGCTCTCGATGCGAATTGGGTCGGTGTTGCCACCACTGATAAGAACATTGTTGTCTGCATGGAAATCAGCGGCCATTTTTTTTGCATCGCCATACCCGCCTTGAGCAACTACAACATTCTGCCCCACATTTTCGGCAGCTTGTACACTATCAGAATCGGCGAATGATGGGAAAAAGAGATTGGCTTTGACATTTGCCTTAGCCAAATAAGTGGCAAACGACACTGCTGCATTGCCAGTGGATGCCAAACAATATGTCTTGACATCATTTTCCTTGAGTACAGTGGCAGCAAGGGCTGCACTGATATCCTTAAATGTTCCACTCGCGCCGTTCTTGTCATTTCGGTACACATACACTTCGCACTGCACACCTTTTTCACGGGCTGCGTCCTCCAAATGGGACCAACGCTCAATGGGGACCATACCTTCGCCGAAAGAGACAATATTGAACTTATCCTCAATGGGTAGATAATCGAAATAAGCGTCCTGGAAATTATCAGAAGAGGTGTTCAAGTCAACTTTAGTCATTTTTTTTGGACTATTGTACTGTACTTCGGCATAGTTAGAGCCGCAGGCACACTTTTGGTCATGACTAAACCAAGTGGCAAAGTCGCCTATGACTTTGCCACATTTTTTACATACTAATTGGAATTTCATCAGACATCGTATTACTTCTTGATAATGTGCATATCAGGCATCGGCTTGTTGTAAACACCAGCATCGAGTTTTTTCTTCACTTCTCTGAACACGTCGAGAGTGCGGTTTACTTGATCCATAGTATGTACAGCCGTTGGGATGATACGCAACATGATCTGACCTTTTGGAATTACAGGATATACTACAATGGAGCAGAATATTCCATAATTCTCGCGCAAGTCGACAACACAATTGCATCCTTGATTGACATCGCCCGGGAAAAATACCGGCGTTACTGGAGACTCTGTCACACCCGTATTGAAACCCTCTTCACGCAGTGATTTCTGCAGGTAATTCGAGATATTCCACAAACGCTCACGATATTCAGGATGTTGATTGATAATTTCCAAACGGCGTTTTACACCGTAAACGATTGGCATGGGCAAGCTCTTGGCATAGATTTGGCTACGCATGTTCATACGGAGATACATGATAATATCAGGGTCGTTGCATCCGATAAAACCGCCAATGATAGCCATTGTTTTAGCGAACGCGCAGAAATACAAATCGATATCATCCGCACAATCGAAATGGGTGTGGGTACCACGGCCCTCAGGGCCCATAACGCCCATACCGTGGGCATCATCAATAAGAATACGGAAATTAAATTCTTTCTTGAGTGCGCAAATTTCCTTGAGTGCGCCCAAATCGCCTTCCATACCATACACACCTTCGGTGGCAACCAAAATACCGCCGCCTTGTTTTTCGGCCAAGGCAGTAGCCTGCTGCAACTGTTTGCGGAGACTTTCTATATCATTGTGTTTATATCTGAAACGTTTGGCACCGCATACACGGAAACCATCAATAAGACAAGCATGAGCCTCACTGTCGTATACAATAACGTCACGCAATCCAACAATGGTGTCAAGGATACTGATTTGGCCTTGATAACCAAAATTCAAGAGATATCCATACTTCTTATGAGTATATTCACACAACATGGACTCGACCTCCTCGTGAAGGTCAGAGTTGCCGCTCATCATTCGGGCACCCATAGGATAGCCCAACCCCCAACGCCTTGCGCCCTCTTCGTCGGCAGCTCTAACTTCGGGATCGTTGGCAAGACCCAAATAGTTGTTCAAACTCCAGTTAAGCACTTTTTTACCATTGAAAATCATCTCTGGGCCAAGTTCACCTTCCAATTTAGGAAAATAAAAATAGCCATCAGCATATTTCTGATACTGACCTAACGGGCCACCCGTCGATTCTTTGATTCTTTCAAAAATATCTTTCATAACATATGTATTTTATTGATTTATTCTAGTTGCAAAAATACTAAAATTAGCACATTTACACAAGGGTTAAAAGCCTATTTCATTGACACTCAAATATAATTTTTTACTTCCCAACATATTAAGAAAAAAATTTAACATTTACACATTATCGATAGAACATCAATTACATACAAAAAAAATGGGGTCAATGACCCCATTTAAATTATTTATCTGCTTTTCTTATTCAGTATAGTATAAGTGAGTCCCAACATAAAGACCCCACGCTGACTTGGATAATTGAGCCAATACATATAACGTTGGAAGGCTATGTTATCGGCTTTAAGATAGAAACTCAGTGCCTTGTTGTGACGGTATTCAACTTCGAGATTGACACCATATCGCAACGGCAAGGTGTCGACCGACTCCAAAACTTCGATATCATCTATTTTCCCTATTTTAAAATCTCCATACATTTGTCCCAACACCAGGCCTTTCAACTTAAGCAAAACCTTGTTTTTGAAATTGAACGACAGATCGATGTGGGCATCGAAATTGGGTCTGTAGAGTAATGGCATCTGCATCACATCTTCACCTTCGCTCTGACGGACAATTTCCCTCTTGCTGTCGTACAAATAGTAGTTACCGCCGATGCTGATGTTGGCAAGTTCGTCGTTTACAAATGAGAACGAAGCGCCAAAGGTTGCCTGATTTAAATCGTCATAGAATGTTTCCATTACATTGTCTAAACCATAGTCGCTAGAAGTTCTGAAGAAGAGGTCGTTTTTTATCATACTGTACTCAGCCGAAAGATTCATCTTCAATTTCTTGGAGAAATCGAGTCTCATTTTGGCAAACATATCGTAATGACTTGTCGCCTTAAATTCGATATTGGGTGCGATGTATGGGTTTATTAATCTTATTTCGTTGAGTGTACGAGTATCGGCATCACCAACAAATCCCAGAGAAACATTCATGGCCTCTTTCATGAAGGATTTATTGACAACGATGTCGGGATAGATTTGGAACTTGACTGAATCAGGGTTATCGAAGTTGTTGAATTTAAACTTGGCGCCTGCATGAATATGGAAGCTCTTCAAAAGGAACTCGAGGCTTGGAGAGAGATGAGTCATGTTGCGATGGCCAATGACAGAATCGTAAGTTTCCTGTACAGGGATATATGCCAACGGCATTATAAATCCTGCAGTGTCGGGTCGGAAGGCCTGACGATACCCTTCCCAACCGAAACGCAAGAAAGCTATGGCTTTGTTCTGAGCCCCCAAGGAAATGCCGTAATGAGCGCCTGCATCAAGATTTACACTTATCTCACCATTGTCGTATCCCCCACTCAAACCATAAAAACCAATATGTGCGTCGTAGCCCAACTTGTTGACATCGGTTTGCAAACTACGTAATCCGATGTTCCAGTTGTAATAGTTAAACATGTTTCTGTAATCAGACTTGTTCAAGCTATCGCGGAAATTCACAGAACTGGATCCGATGCTATCCATATAATAACGCAATGTCGAATCGTTGAATCCATACAACAGATTGTAGTCATTATTATATGTCATGTCGGTATTGATTTCAAGTATATCGTCGATGATATACTTTCCAAAGAGATTGACATCGGTCCAAGAGTAATGATTCTTACCATAGTACAACGCCAACAGACTATCGCAAGGTACGCCTTCCGACCAATCGGGTTTCTTTCCAATGGAGCCCCACGAAGATCGGTGAGACAAACGTGCTCCAT